>CAMFGQ010000160.1 GCA_945950065.1 uncultured Clostridia bacterium | reverse complement strand
TTTTAATGTAGAAACTATAGAAGTTGAATGCCTAAGTTTTGCATCTTCTCTTGAACCTCTCGTGGCCAGATCGAACACTGAACCTCCCCAATATGATAGGTTCTTAGAAGAAGTTGACAGATTCGACTCTGTCCAATCCCTCCACCAAAACTGAGGGGAAGCTCATCCTTTAGTAAAGCTTGATGATAGGGAAGGGAGAGCTTATGCTCTTCTTTTTTTGCTTCTATTTGTAAAAGCAGTGCATCAGCATCAACTCGAATGCCAAGAGAAGAGAGTTCTAGTGCCTGATCCAGTACTGGATTGTAGAAGATAAGATCACCATTTAGCGTCCAATCATCATAGTCTGCTGCTCGATGATCATGTACTTTTCCATCGGATAGTGGATGCCCTATACCAATAAGAAAGTAGGCACCAAATCTTCTCGCGGCTTCGTGTTCTCTCTGCTTAGGAGTGAGATGAGGATAGAGTTGTAGCAGTTCTTCGCTAGTTAGAAAGACAAGTTCCTTGGGGAAGTGTGGAACCAGGTGCTCATACTTTTCAAAAAGCATTTCCTCTGCGTCAAGAAAGATTGAATAGAGCGCCTTTACTTGTTGCTTTAAAAAGTCTAAGGTCCTCTGATCCCTTCTAATCATCACTTCAAAATCCCACTGTTCCACATAAATGGAGTGGGATTCATCTGGAATCTCATTTTTCCTGATGGCGTTCATGTTTGCATAAAGGCCTTCACCTGCAAGAAAACCATAATTCCGTAGAGCTACTCGTTTCCATTTGGCAAGGGATTGGACGATTTCAATCTCACCAAACTCCTCCATATGGGGAGCACTAAAACGTACAGGTTGTTCAACACCTGTTAGTTCATCATTTAATCCAGAATCCTTTCGGACAAAAAGTGGGGCAGATACGCGAAGAAGATTGAGCTTTTTGGCCATTTCTTCTTCGAAAAAGTTTCTAATTAATTTGATAGCAACTTGCATGTCTTTCGGACTCAGTACTTGGGAATACATTGATCTCTCCTTGATATAAAAAAACGCCCTAAAAAGGGCGAAAGCTAATGATTCACTGACTTAACTCTTCCAACTTTCTATATAGTATAAGAGCAAAGCCGTAAATCGTCAATAAATTTTAATCTTTATTGCATTCGTCAAGCTTAATCCAAAACAAAGGGCATCTCTTCTGGAAGAACCATTCTTACTTTTTCTTGGATGAACTCCTGATAGACTGGTAACATCTCGGGATACTCCCTAAAATGCAGAGGGAACAGGAGTTTAGGTTTAAGTGTAGCTACCGCTTGGTTGACACCAAGGTCATAGTTTTCCTTTAATCGATAGTCTACAGGAAACATCAAGACATCAGGTTCTTTTTTGAAAAGGGAAAGATAGTAGAGGAAGTCCTCATTCATCTGCCTTCTTTCTTCTGCAGTATCCTCTGGCCAGACCCAGTTGTTCAAATCTCCTGCATGGATGATTCGCTTTCCTTCTACCTCAATTTCAAAGGATAGGCCTTCATCGGTTGAACCACTGGTATGGATTTTTATGCCGTGAAACTCCATTTCCTCATCCACTCCCATAGGATAGGTTTTGTCATCTCGATAACTCATACCTTCCCAGAGTACAACTGCATCAGCCAGCTCATGTACCTTTGGGCTGTAGTGATCGCCATGACTATGGCTGACAAAGAAGATCTTTCGTTTATCTTCTAGCAGTTCCAGATCTCCCTGAAAATAGTCAAAGACAAGCTGATGTGTTTCAGTGATGATTTCATAGGCACTATGGTAAATATGACGAATAATCATAGGCTTTCTATCTCCTTTACAAAAGTCAAACTGTTCAAATCGCTGGCCATGTCAAAGTCAACTAGACTAGGTTCTGTTAATTTGACGCCATGGGGGCTTGCGGTTCGCTTGAACTGCTGGGTCACAAAGCGTTTATAAAAGCGTAGGAGATTTTCTTTGATGTCTTCTCTTGATAGGGATGGAAAAGCCTTTTCCATCAGCAAGAAAATCTCTTTGATAGGCGTAAACTTTAAGGTGTAGTACAAAATAAAATCAATCACTTCATACTTCCCAATAATCTCCTCGGTCTTTTGCACAATCTCTCCTTCCTTATCGGGAGGCAAGAGTTCAGGACTAATGGGTCTACCCAAAATATGCAGAAGGGCCTTTGCCAGCTCTCCACCTTCACGCCTCGCATACCAAAGTATGAGGTCTTGAATCAGGGTCTTGGGAATTCCAGCATTAAGACCATACATGCTCATCTGGTCTCCATTGTAGGTAGACCAACCTAAAGCAATTTCACTCATATCCCCTGTACCAATGACAAGACCATTGTATGCATTGGCTAGGTTCATCAGAATCTGTGTGCGCTCTCTAGCCTGTGCATTCTCATAGACCACATTTCTGTTTTCTGGATCATGTCCAATGTCCCCAAAATGTCCCATCACAGCTTTTTCAATGGAGATAATTTGAGGCTTTATCTTCAGTGCCTCCAGAAGATCCAGTGCCGACCTCATGGTATCTTCAGAAGAACCAAATCCAGGAAGGACAACA
>CAMFGQ010000159.1 GCA_945950065.1 uncultured Clostridia bacterium | reverse complement strand
ATGGCCTTACCGGAAAAACCGACGAAATGGTCCTTGGCTTTAGTTATCAGGTGCTTAACGACTACCTACGACGAGGGATTGAACCTGAGCCCCACATCAAGGAGCTGATCGATCGAAAACATCGTGAAAGTCGCTTTAAGTTCGAGCCCATCCCCATGTTTCAGCCCCGTCTACCACTTTACGCAAAACAAGAAGGAGTGTTTTATCCCTCCTGGGAGTAGAGGATCATACAAACGAAACAAAGGAAAAACATCCCTAGTAAGACGAGTCATGTCGTACTAGGGATGTTTTCAATTAAACTACCTGAATCCTCGCTAGGCCATCCTCTTCGTAACAACCCCTAGCTAGAAAACTTCTCATGGCTTCAATGGCACTGATGTCCATGTCTCGATGAAGTTGCCCATAGCGATCAAAGGGAACGCCTTGCTTGGTGATATAAACGACATCGTACTCTTTCTCTTCCTCAAGTTTTTCATCTCCTACAAGAATTTCTTGAATCCTCAATTGACAGGGGTTTTCGATTTTGATGTAGACCTGTATTCCACGCATGCGTTTCACATAGCCACCTTTTTGCTCCTCTGGATTACAGGAGTAGGTGGACTCCAGGTTCTTTTCGATCATGTCCATGATCTCTTTACCTGTCATGATGGTTCGTCTTAAGGGTGGATCCATGGGGACAATCTGATAGAGCTCTCCTAAGGTGATATCACCTGGAGGAATGGGTACACCATATCGCCATCCATTGGAAAAAGCAATCTGTGCACCACTTGCTTGAAGCATAGCCTCAAGCAGCATATCATCCATTGTGGCATGAAGGGAGGTTGCTCTGTGTAGAAGAGTTTTGGTGCAGCCCACCACTTCACCAAGCTTCCCACGATTCTCCGCAAGAGAATCTTCAACTTTTTGCTTTATCTTTGGTTCTTCTGGAAGATCAGGTGTAATTTCAATCAGTTCATGAGATACCTCCTTGATCTTCCCATCAAATTCCATGGTCAATTTCCCTAGAAACGAACCATGAGAACCCGACTGAATCACCACAGCATTTCCTACATAAACAGGCTCATGGATGCGGTTATGGGTATGGGAGGAGAGACAAAGATCAATGCCCTGCACCTCCTTTAAGAGCTGGATGTCCTGAGCAAAACCATTGTGGCTAAGAAGAAGGATGAGATCCACTCCCTGTTCCTTTAGCTCGTTAATCATCTCTGGTAACTCTTCCTTACCTACTGTAAAACGCACGCCTTCATGGAAGGAAGCCGGCATCATTTCATCTATAAAATTTGCCGCCAGTCCTATAATTCCAATCTTCAGTTCCCCCACTTCCTTAATTAAATAAGGTGCAAAGGGTCTCTCACCAGTCTCCAAATCATACACATTCAGTGCAAGCACTGGATAACCAACGGCTTTAGAAATCTCCAATAAGTTGGCAGGTGTATAGGCACTGTCCCAATGAAAGGTCATGGCATCGAAGGCCATTTCCCTGAGAACAGGCACCATGTTCCAGCCCTTACTTTTCACAGCATCATAGGTACCGTGAATGGTATCACCATTGTCAAAGAGAAGAACATGCTTCTCTTCCCCACGGATTTGATCGACCAGCGACTTCAGTCGTGCATAGCCTCCTGCTTGGCGAACCTCGATTCCCTTAGGACCATAAAAGTGTTCATGATGGAGTTCTAGATAACTATGGGTGTCATTGATTTGTAAAAAGGTTAGGGTCATGTTGGACTCCTTTCTTTCTTTGCGTTCTTTCCTTATCCAAATTTTTCCTTTATCATTCTTCCTAGGTATTTTTTCTGTTATCTTTATCCTAGTGATGCTGTTGCATCAATGCTTTCTTCCTTCTATGGCAATCTCCTTCTCCTTGGGCAAAACAAAGTAGTGATTACGGTAAAAGCGCAGAAGAGCAAGAAGAATCAGTAGAGCCATTCCCAGCAGTGCAGTTCCACGCAGAAGCTGATCTTTCCCTTCTAGTGCATGATAGATGCCATAATAAGCCCATGCTACCGGTAAAGAAAAGACAGCATTTTTCAGTTTATGGAGAACATAGAGGACCAACAAAATAGCTACCACAAGCACTAGGATGGACCAGACTTCAGGTCGAATCCCAAATCCATCCCACTGCAACTTAACTAGGGTAGCAGCTGTATTGGCAACTGTAGCGAGGAATAACCAACCGCCATAGAGACCAAAAGTCAGTGGTAGAAGCCAGTGCTCTCCATCATTGATCTGTAAGAGTTTCTCACAGATTTTGGTCAAGCTAAGAAGAAACATAAAGATGAGCAATAAAGAGAGTTCAAGTTGAACATAGGAAAAAGCAATAATCCACAGTGAATTGAGGACACAGGACAACTTGAAAAGAAAACTGATCTCCTCTATGGCTAAGGCATAATACTTCTCCTTATTTTTAATCAGCATCATCATCACTGAAAGGATAAGAAGAGAATAGATAAGGCTCCAGATACTAAAGGTAAAGGGTGATGGGGTGATAAGAGTGGGATACATGTCAGAGACTTGTTTTTGGGTTAAGCCATTAAACAACCCAAGAAAACCAAAGGTATTGATGACTAGGGTTTGCAATAAAAAAA
>CAMFGQ010000158.1 GCA_945950065.1 uncultured Clostridia bacterium | reverse complement strand
TATTTTACACGAAGTTTCCTAATGAGTTTTAGCTTTTTGGACTGTTGCACTTAATATTACAATCCAACTCATATAAAAGGCGCTAAGCACAACATGATTGATGGTACCAAGACCCGCATCAGCGACCAAGAGACAACTCAGATCAGCTGCTTGAAGCACATCGGTTAACCAGATTTCTTCCTCATCATAAAGCAGAGGACAGAGAATTCCACCCGAACCCTCCATGACCACATAGTTATAGTCCTTCTCTAACTCTTTTAGTCCTTTTAAGACCACCTCCATGTTTAAAGGGTTTCCTTCTATTCTTGAGGCTAAATGGGGAGAAAGAGCTGCTTCATAGACATAGGGGCACATCGTTTCTACAGCTTGGTGAATTCCAGAAACTTCTTTGATGTAGACAGCATCCCCAGGGATAAGTTGACCCAGTTCATCTCTTTGGTTCCCGCTCATGGCTGCTTTATAGTAAGCCACCGTGCGATCCAATTGGTGAAGCTTTTTCACAAGAAGTCCACTGATATAGGTTTTTCCAACATCGGTTCCTGTACCGGTAACAAAAATCCTTTTACTCATGGCTGAACCCGACTTTATAGCCTAATTCTTCAATGAGCTGTTTATCTGTAGCAACAGTAATTCCTACTGTTGTCAGCATATCCCCCGTAATAGCTGCATTGGCTCCCGAGGCAAAACATGCTCGTCCTCCGTCGGAAAGTAGACCTCTACCCCCAGCAAGGCGTATGGAGGCATCAGGAAGAATGAAACGATAAAGGGCTACAATGCGTTGGAAGTCCTCTTCCTGTAGCCTTTCAACATTTTCTAGGGGTGTACCAGGAATGGGATTCAAGAGGTTCAGAGGAACACTTTTAATCCCTAGATCTCTTAATGAAAAGGCCATATCAATACGATCTTCAAGACTTTCTCCCAGGCCCATGATGCCACCACTGCAAAGGCTCAGTCCTGCAGATTGTGCTGCTCTTATGGAGTTTACTTTGTCCTCAAAGCTATGAGTGGTACAGAGATTGGGAAAGTTTCTTCTGGATGTTTCTAGATTGTTGTGAACACGACTTACACCTGCTTCTTTGAGCTTGCGATACTGCTGCTCATTAAGGAGCCCAAAGGAAATACAAACCGATAGGGAGGTCTCTTCCTTTATCCTTCGGACTGCATCACACATCAGGTCTACTTCTTTATCGGTTAGGCGCTTTCCTGAGGTAACCAAAGAGTAACGCAAAATCCCCTGTTCATCATGAATCTTCGCTTGGGCAAGGATTTGATCAACAGAGAGTAAGGGATAGATCTCTACATCGGTAACATTGTGGGATGATTGGGCACAGAATTTGCAGTTTTCAGAGCATTGTCCACTCTTTGCATTAATGATGGTGCAAAGGTCAGAGTCATTGGAACAAAAGTGTTCACGGATGAGGTTTGCGTAATAACTGAGCTCTTCCAGTGGCTGCTCATAGAGCCACAATGCTTCTTCTCTGGTAATCGTCTTTCCTGTAAGAATTTCCTTTGTTATAGTTTCGATGGACATGGTCTGTTAAACACTCCTTCCTGAAGAAGTGGAATAAGTCTTTTTCCAAGAACTGCACCGACAAAACAAAGGAAGATGTCTCCAGGCACAGCCATGACAAAGCCATAAAGAAGTAGTGAAGAAATACCAATGGGAGTTTGTAAATAGAGATTGCTCATCAGATAGTAGTACACTAGGCCAAAGAGATAAACAATGGCCAAGCCTACAAAGTTAGCAATAAGTAGCCTTCCATGGGATGGTGTTTTTGTTTGATTCGCAATCTTCCCCCTGTAACATAGGCTCCAGCGATGAAGCCAAGAAGATAACCAAAACTAGGCTGGAAGATGTAGCCTAGGCCACCACCCGATGCAAAGACAGGAAAACCAATCAGTCCCAGTACAACATAGACCCCTACTGCTGCCGCACCAAGTTCTCCTCCAAGAAGAAGTCCTGCCAGCATCGTGAAAAGAAACTGCAGGGTAAAGGGGACAACAGGTACAGGAACTTTAATAAAGGCTCCTACAGCGATCAGTGCAACAAAAAGCGCACACAAAATCATATTGAGTGTTTTTTCTTTTCTCACTTTATTCTCCTAAACTCTTTAATCCTATACTGATTTCTCCAGAGGATAGAGCCTCTGTTTCTCCATCCTCATAGCGAACAACAAGATGACAATCTTCATCTACATCAAGGGCTAGGGCTTTTCGGTCTCCTTGGGGCAGATGTACAACGACTTTTTTTCCTAGAACCAAGCTCTTTAAGCGATAAGTCTCCACATAATCTGCCTGTTCTTTGTTTTGATAGAGCTCCATAAAAGCATTGAGGAAAGCAGCAGCAAGTTTGTTTTTTCCATCACTCTGCTTTTCATCAAACACAGCCCCTGCAATATGCTGAATTTCTTCTGGGAAACCGTTCTCTGGCGGATAGGCATTGATGCCGATGCCCATGATGACATAGTCTAATGAGGCACTTTCAAGGCTTAAGGATGCTTCGGTTAGAATTCCAGCAACCTTCCTCCCCCCCACGAAGACATCGTTAACCCATTTGATAGAGGCTTCTTTTCCTGCCACATCTTCAATGGCTTGACATGCTGCAACTGCAGCCA
>CAMFGQ010000157.1 GCA_945950065.1 uncultured Clostridia bacterium | reverse complement strand
AGTTTTGTTTGGCCTGTTTTGATGCTCTTTATCTCCATAGGTGTGGGGATTAGCATTGCAGGTACCAGCATTATGTCTAGACTGCTTGGGGCAGGTGAGGCAGAAAAGGCAGGTGAAGTAGCCGTGCATTTGATTTACATGAGCATGGGCTTTGCCTTGGTGTTTTCTGTGCTGGGCTATGTTGTGTCTCCTTGGGTTGTTCGCTTTATGGGGGCTTCGGGAAAGTTTCATGCCCTCAGCACGATTTACCTTCAGATTGACTTCTTGTCCTTCCCCTTTGTTATGGGATTTTTTGCTATGCAGAGTATCCTGGTTTCCCAAGGCAATACCAAAGCCATTACCTTCATCAATGCCTTGGCTGCCATTGCAAATATGGTTCTGGATCCCTTCTTTATCTTTGATGAATTCATGGGCATTCCTTCTCTAGGTTTAGGTGTTGCTGGTGCGGCCTATGCAACCCTAATTAGCAAGGTGCTATTGGCTTTGGTAGGAGTTCTTGTGCTTTACAAAGGAACATCGGAAATCCCTCTTGTTTTTAAAGGAATAAAACTAAAGAAGAAGACTTTTAAGGACATCATTTCTACAGCACTACCATCTACCCTAGGGCAGATGGGATCATCTGTAGGATTTATTATCCTTAATGCTGCCATTGCTTCCTATGGTACGGTTACATTAGCAGCCTTTGGTATGATTAATCGTGCAACAGCCATTATCATGCAACCGGCCATGGGGATTGGTGGAAGTCTTTCTGCCATTGTTGGCCAAAATATAGGTGCGAGAAAGATGAAACGCGTGGTAGAGGCACTTAAAAAAGCTACGATCCTTACTCTACTCTTCACCATTGCAGGAAGCATTCTCTACTACATCTTTGATGAGCAACTGGTAAGACTTTTTATCTCTAGCTCGGGTGAGGAAGAGGTCATCGAAGAAGCTCTTGTTTATCTTTGGTATTCACTGATTACAGTTCCTTTTATGGGACTCTTTAGTATTTTTCAAGGCTTTTTTCAGGGCACAGGCTTTACCAGTTATGGTATGTATATGGATATTGGGAGGTTATGGCTTGTCCGTCTACCTCTGATCTATGTGTTTAAGCTCTTTACTGATTTCGGATCAAATGGAATTTGGTTTGCCATGACCTCTAGTAATTTTATTGTTATTGTCTTTGCCTGGTGGCTCTATCGCCTTGGTAAATGGAAGCCTCAGCCAGGGGTGGGTCTATAAAGATGATATGAGAAAGAGACTGTCTCAGTGGAGGCAGTCTCTTTTTACGTGTTAGATGATTCAGTTTATTCTTCGTCTTCAAGATTAAATTCTTCTTCGGTTAAGAAGAGTCCTTTGGTCTTATCTTCCTCTAATGCGAGAATGGTGTCTGCCACGTTCATACAGTGGTCAGAGATACGCTCGAGATTACTGACGAAGTCGAGGAAGATAACGCCACTTTCGATAGAGGCTTCTTTTTTGTGCATCCTTGAAATGTGATTTTGTCGATAGAGCTCTTCTAATTCGTCCATTTGTTCTTCATAGACAATGACTTGCTTGGCCTTTTCTTTATCACCTGTGGTCATGGCTTCAATGGTTGTTCTAAAGGTCATGAGCACATGGTCGATGACTTCTCGGAGCTCACTTAATGCTTCGGGATCAAACTCGACATTGTCAGCCATATAGGATTGGGAGAGTTCAGCAATGTTCTCAGCATGGTCTCCGATTCTCTCAATATCATTCACTGTATTGAAAAGAGCATCCACAACCCTACGGTCGTGATTGGAAAGATTGGTTTCTGAGAGCTCTTGGAGATAGGCCATGATGCTACGCTGGTAAGTATTGATGTCCTGCTCCATGTTTAAGCTTTTGCGCATGTGGTCCTCGTTTTTTTCGCGATAGGCGAGGATGGCGAACTTTAGACTTTCTTTGGCTAAGTTAGCCATGTTCCTCGTTTCTGCCAAGGTGTTTTTTAGCGCAATTGCAGGTGTGGCAAGAATACGTGGATCAAGGTGGATAAAGGTTCCCTCTTCAACTTTATCGGGGATGATGATACGACTAAGTTTCACCAAGAGTCCAGCTGCAGGGAAGAGGAGAATCACATTGACGATGTTAAACAGGGAGTGAGCATTAGCGATCTGTCTTGCAACATCGGTTGGGTTAAAGTAGGTGACAATGCTATACAGTGGTTTTCCAAGGAAGAGTACAAAGATCAGCGTACCTATAATATTGAACATTAAGTGGATAAGTGCGACCCGCCGAGCGTTTCTTGATGAACCGATACTGGAGATCAGTGCCGTTGTACATGTTCCAATGTTATCACCATACACAATGTAGAGTGCCGCCGTGATAGGGATGAGTCCTTCACTTCCCAGTGCAATGAGTAGACCGATGGTAGCAGCTGAAGACTGCATGATTAGGGTGATGATAAAACCTAAAAGTACTCCTAAAAGGGGGTTACTTCCCCATTTGATTAGCATTTCTTCGAATTGTGGGAATTCTTTTAGGGGATTCATGGAGCTTTTTAGAAGTCCCATACCAACAAAGAGAATACCAAATCCAATCAAAATTTCAGCAAAGTTTCTTTTACGCGTTGTTTTACTGAAGGATTGAAGGATAAGTCCTCCTCCTAGAGCCAGAGGTGCGTACTTTACAATGTCAAAACTCAGTAGTTGTCCAGTGACTGTGGTACCGATGTTTGCACCCA
>CAMFGQ010000156.1 GCA_945950065.1 uncultured Clostridia bacterium | reverse complement strand
CGTTCCAGGATCTTCATCACACAGAGTTTTGCCTGCTCATAGAGTAGAGCTCCTTGAACATAGACCACATAAGGTTCACGCATAGGCGCATCAGCACTGAGTTCAATGCTGGCTCCTTGGATAAAGGTACCTGCTGCCATGATGACTTCTGAATCATAGCCTGGCATGGCCCAAGGAATGGGAGTAAGATGGCTATCTACAGGTGATGACTTTTGTACTTCTTCACAAAAGGCCAAGACCTTTTTGGGGTCTTTTAACTGAATGGCCTGGATGATGTCTTCTCTTGTGTCTTCTACTTTGGGTTCGACTTCATAACCCAGATCTGAAAAGACTTTAGAGAAAAGCAGTGCTGATTTTAGGGCGTTTTGCGTCACCGTAGGTGCAAAGAACAGCCCCTGAAGAAGGGTACGGGTAATACCAAAGGTACCCCCTACTTCTTTTCCAAGACTAGGAGACGTCAGTTTGTGAGAACAGAGTGTGATCAGATCATGTCTACCTACCAAATAGCCCCCACTGAGTGCGAGACCACCACCTGGGTTTTTGATTAAGGATCCAGCCATGATGTCTACGCCCATATCGGTAGGTTCTTGTTCTTGTGTAAATTCGCCATAGCAGTTGTCTAAAGCCACAATCACATCGGGTTTGATTTGTTTTACGAATTGAACAAGCTTCCTTAAGCTTTCCAGTGAGAAGGTTTCTCGAAAAGAATAGCCCTGGGAGCGTTGGAGGTAGATCATTTTTGTGTTGTCCTTTAGAGAGGCTTTGATCTTTTCGGTATCAAATTCCTTTTCTATCATGGGAATTTCTTCGTAGTCAACACCAAGCTCAATCAAGGTAGAGCCATTCTTCTCCGATGTTCCAATGACCCCTAATAAGGTATCATAGGGTGTTCCTGTCACCGTTAGCATATGATCTCCAGGACGTAGAATGCCTGTTAGCATCAAGGTGATGGCATGGGTACCTGAAGCAATAGCAGGACGAACCAGGGCATCTTCAGTGTTAAAGACCTTGGAATAGATTACCTCAGTCACATCTCGTCCTTGGTCATCATAGGCGTAACCTGTATGCCACTGGAAGTGGTTCTCACTGAGACCAGCCTCTTGCATGGCTTGAAGGATAGCTAGATTTTTCGTTATTTTTGTTTTATCTAGGGCAGAAAAAAGAGGCGCTAAAGCCTCTTCTTCTTTGTTCACATAGTCCATGATCTCTTGAGAGATCCCGAAGGCTTTATACATGCTCCTCCTCCCAAAGATTAACATGGAGAGCAGGAACCATGGTACTGATAGCATGTTTATAGATAAGTTGCTGTGTATCTCCACTCTGAACGATAACGGTATAGTTATCAAATCCTTGAACCAGACCACGAATTTGATAGCCACTGATTAAAAAGACGGTGATTTGTATTTTTTCTTTTTGTAGATGAGCTAAGAATTCATCTTGTAAATTTACTTTCATGCTTTCCTCCATAGTTTCTCGACCTGAGCAACTTTTTCTTCAAGGGATGTTACAGCATCCAGTTTGTGGATGTCGGTATACTGATTTCGTCCCCAAGTTCGTTGGCGTTTTGCATACTGTCGTGTATGAATGATTTGTCTCTCCATGGCATCCTCTAGGGAGATTTCTCCTCGAAGATAGGGATAAAACTCTTTATATCCTATACCCTTAAGGGCTGGAAGATACTCCACATCACCATAGCGCTCATAGAGTTTCTTCACTTCTTCAAGAAGGCCTTCCTGCATCATCATCTTGACTCTTTCTTCGATGCGCTGGTTTAGGACTTCAGGAGGAATTTCTAAGAGGAAGACATCAAGCTCTAGAGATGAACGCTGTCGTTTGTCTTCTTGTCCCTGGCTCTCTAGGAGGCGTAAAAGGCGATGGGGATTGCTCCTGTCTATCTCACTGTAGAGGGAGGGATAAAGCAGCTCTGCTTCTTTCTGTAGGGATTCTAAACCCTCTTCTTCATAGAGGTGTCTGTATTTTTCTTTTAAGGTGTGATTTTGGGGGCGGAAGGAATAGTCATAGTAGAGTGCGGAAAGGTAGAGTCCGGTCCCCCCTACTAGAATCGCATTGTTTCCCCTATTCTGGATCTCGTTAATAGTTTCTAAAGCAAGCTCTTTATACATGACGGTACTAAACTCTTCATGGGGCTCCACAAGATCAAAAAGATGATGAGGAATTTCTTCGCGCTCTTTGGCTAGAGGCTTAGCTGTGCCTACATCCATTCCCTTATAGATTTGCATGGAGTCCATGTTGATGATCTCCCCCCTATTTCTCCTAGCAAGCTCCATAGCAAGGGAACTCTTTCCGCTTGCTGTTGGGCCAAAGAGAACAAGACTAGCGCTCAAAACGTGCCTCCAGTTCTCTTCGTGTCATCTCAATGAAGATGGGACGACCATGAGGACAGGTAAAGGGATCTTTTAGTTTCCTAAGCTGCTGAAGTAAGGCACTAACCTCCATTGGATCTAGTTTGTCCTTTGCTTTAATTGCAGCTTTACAGGAGCGTGTAATTAGTGCTTCTTCATCCTCCATCTGGGCTCCATCAAGAAAGTCAAGAAAGAAGACTTCAGCTTGCCTTGTCCCAAAGAGATGAGGGATACTTCGCAGCACCACCTGTTGATGGGAATAGAGCTCTACTTCATAGCCTAATCTCTCAAGGAGTTCTTTCTTCTCTTCCAGTGCTCTGAGCTGGGT
>CAMFGQ010000155.1 GCA_945950065.1 uncultured Clostridia bacterium | reverse complement strand
TGTTGATAGCCCCAGCTACCATCATAGGGATGCTCAGTAATCGGAAGCAGTTCAATGGCGTTATACCCCATCTCCACCACATAGTCCAGAAGATCATTGGCAAGTTCCTGATAGCTGTAGACAGAACCATCCGACTTCTTCTTCCAGCTGCCAAGATGAACTTCATAGATTGCAAGGCTTTCTCGCAGAAGATTAATCTCTGCCTTCCAAGGAAACTCTTTTTCACGGTAAAGGATTCCTGCAGCTTCAACTCCCTGTTGCATTTTTTTGGCAAAGGGATCTGTCTTCCAGAGTTCTTTTCCATCTAAACCAATCATATGATACTTGTAGAGCTGGCCCTCTTTCGCCTCGGGTATAAAAGCCCAATAGAAGCCGCCCTCAAGAGCCTGCATGGGATGAGTAAAAGGATCCCAACCATTCCACTCACCAACCACGGAAGCGCGTCTTGCTCGTGGAGCATAGAGTAGGAAGTAGAACCCCTCTTTCTCCTCATGATAATGAGCGCCAAAAAACCTACCAGCTTGGTAGAATTTCCCTTGGGTATAAGCACGAAGATTGTCTACATGAAGATTGTTCATGGCAGCCTCCTATTGCTTTAAGTATACCTTATTTTGTGAAAAATTAACGATAATACAACACGAAATTAAAAAAGAGTCCCTTAAGTCGAGACTCTATTTGCAAGATATTCAGCTTGATACACTCTTTCTACAGGACCAATGAGGTGAAGCTCCCTTAGGGGATTCTTTCCTAGCACCTCAACCCTTAACTCTCCCCCTGGTACAAGGAGCTCTATTATGTCCTCAAAGCATCCCTTTTGATAAAGATAATAGGCTACACTGGTGACGCCACTACCACAAGCCAAGGTAAAGTCTTCCACTCCTCGTTCAAAGGTGAGGACATGAACCTTTTCCCCTAGATGATAGAAGTTGATGTTACTTCCTTTGGGAAAAGCATGATGATAGCGCAGTCCTTTAGCAAGTTCTCTTAAGGGATCCCTCTGTGGCTTTTCATCGACTTCAAGACAGAAATGAGGTACTCCAGGATCTCCCAGTTCAAGATAGGCTCCTGAATACAAAGAGGATCCCAACTCCACTTCCATCTCCCAATATACACTAGGAAGTTGCATGGAAAGTGCATAAGTGCCTTCCTCGATGCGCCTAGCCTCAATTGGTCCGGCAGCGGTATCAAAGATCATCTCTTCTCCTACAAGACCAAGATCATAGGCAAAGCGTGCAAGACAACGAGCACCATTGCCACACATTTCTCCTGAAGAACCATCGGCATTGTAGAAGTCCATGGTAAAGGCATAATCCTTTGAAGCTTCTAGAAAGATCATGCCGTCTGCACCAAAACTCAATCTTCGACGACAAAGATTTTTAGCAAGCTTTCTTTTTTCTTCCACATTTAGGTGATTTTCAAGGCCATTGACCAGAAGAAAGTCATTGCCTGCTGCTTGCATTTTGGTGAGGATCATTTCTCCATCCTCATATCAAACTCAAACTTTTTAGCAAAGAGTCCAAAGAGGCCACCAGTATGAATAAAGAGAATACGTTTGGCGTCTCTAAAGAGCTCATGGTTTTCTTCAAGAGCATGAACAAGCCCTCTAAAGGCCTTCCCAGTGTAGACGCTATCAAAAATGATCCCCTCTTCTCGACTAATAGAAAGCACAAAATCCATTTCTTCTGGTGTATTCAGTGCATAGCCTCGACCTACATAACCATCAAGAAGCAGCATGTCTTCTTTCTTCATGCCTTCATCCGACTGAAGAAGAGAAGAAAAGTCTTTCCATATCTCCATGGCCCTCTCCCTGAAATGATCACCATCATTACAGATGGGAACACCGATAACCTTCTTCCCGCTTCCAGAAAGGACATTTCCAAAATGAAGTCCACTATAGGTTCCACCACTTCCAACAGCACAGACAAGGGTGTCAAAGGCCAAATCTAACTGCTTTTCCTGTTCAAGAATTTCGTCAAATGCAGCGAAGTATCCCATGGTCCCAATGGCATTGGAGGCACCTTCAGGAATCAAATAGGCCTTACCGCCCTTCTCTTCAACTTCTCTTGCAGCTGCTTCCATAATCTCTTGGCGTCTATAGGCATAGTCTGAAGGGCTGATCAGTCTTACTTCAGCTCCCAAGAGTTCATCCAAAAAATAGTTTCCTTCTACTGCCTGTCGTTCGGAACTCCGTAAATAGAGGATGGTTTTCATTCCTAGTCTCACGCCAGCCGCTGCCGTTGCACGACAGTGATTGGACTGAATCCCTCCACAAGTAATCAAGGTATCACAGCCCTGTTCGATTGCTTCATAAAGCCCATACTCGAGTTTTCGGATTTTGTTACCAGAGAGTTCTGTACCTGTCTGATCATCGCGTTTTACATAGATCTCTACACCTAGACGCCGACTGATTCTCTCTAACTTTTCTATTTTTGTAGGAAGATTTGCTAGACTGATCTTCTTTTCCATGTTTTCTCCACCTTTTTCTTTTATCATAGCAAAAAAACAAGGTTCCTACTACACGTCTTTCTTGTCTGACCGCGTCAACTTGTTATAGTTTAAGTCTTTAAACGTCCATTCCATCTACTTAACCACAGTCCCGTTTCCTCCCTCTTCTTTACTAGATAGGATAGCCTGATGCAGCTACTCAATCTCTTGAGTAGTCTCAAGTAGGATCAACTAATCATAAGAGGCACTTCTGTTCCATGATTTGAGGCGTTTTCGTTCCGTGATTTGTGGCACTTTTGTTCCGTGATTTGTGGCACTTT
>CAMFGQ010000154.1 GCA_945950065.1 uncultured Clostridia bacterium | reverse complement strand
TTCAAATCTTTTTCAATCTCTTCCATGACGATTTCATCGGGAAGAGCATCTAATTCTTTCACACCTAGAGCAAGTACGCGTAGTGCATCCCTACTCATATCTTCGTTGATTGCATGGGCTTTTTCAATGTCGGAGGATTCTGCAATGTTCTCCATGACATCAAAGGCACCCTTTGTAATCACAAAATACTTATCACCAGCCTGATGGATGGTACTCATCAGTTTACGATCTGAGTCAAAGGGAAGTTCATGAACGCGAGGATAAATCTTCTCTTGTTCTTCCTTAGGTACATTGTGGACATGGGCTGCATAGACAAGAGCAGTCTCCGTAGGATCACCTAGATGTTCCACTTCATCACCATCAAAGCGAATGGTTCCATTGTTACATAGTGCAGCGAGAGCAAGGGCTTCACGAAGTTCCTCTGAGATCTCACCATCTAGGCTTTCTAGTTCTTTCTCATCCACATAACCTTTGACCAAGGTCATCTGGTTCATGGTCAGTGTCCCTGTCTTATCACTACAGATAACAGAAGCACTTCCAAGGGTTTCAACAGCAGGTAGTTTACGGATGATGGCATTGTTTTTTACCATGCGCTGAACACCAAGGGAAAGTACAATGGTAACCACTGCTGGAAGACCTTCAGGAATAGCTGATACAGCTAGTGAAACTGAAGTCATAAAGATTTCCATCAGAGGGATTTTGTCAAGAACACCGATACCAAAGATGATGGCACAGGCGATAAGGGCAAGAACACCTAGGTTCTTTCCTAGTCTCGTTAGTTTTTGTTGTAAGGGGGTCTCGCCATCTTCTTCAGCATCAAGAAGGGTAGCGATTTTACCCATTTGTGTTTCCATCCCGGTTTCAGTCACCAGTGCCATGGCGGTACCATAGCTAATGGAGTTCCCCGAATAGACCATATTCAAACGATCTCCTAGGGGAGCTTCTAGGGGAATGGTCAGGGTGGCATCCTTCTCTACAGGCACGGACTCTCCTGTCAGTGCAGACTCTTCACTCTTAAGACTACTACTCTCGATCAGTCTTGCATCAGCAGGGATAAAGTCTCCAGCCTCCAGTAGAATGACATCTCCAGGTACGAGTTCAGCAGCATCCAGCATGTGTTGCTCGCCGTCACGTAGCGTTCGTGCATGGGGAGCTGATAGGCTCTTCAATGCTTCAAGAGCTTTTTCTGCCTTGGCCTCTTGCATGGCACCCATGATGGCATTGAGAAACACGATGAGGAGAATCAGTAGGGGCTCAACAAAACCCTTTGTTTGTCCTTCGTAGATTGCGATGCCAAAGGATATAGCCGCCGCGATCAAGAGGATGATGATCATCATGTCCTTAAACTGATCAAGAAAGCGTTGGAATGTTGTTTTTTTCTTCTTTTCTTGTAATTGATTAGGCCCAAAGCGCTCAAGTCGCTCTTTGGCTTCTTGTTGACTTAGGCCCTGAGGTGAACTATTTAATTCTTGGTAAAGTGATTGTAGTTCTACACTATGAGGTGTCAATCGTTGTACCTTCTTTCTTCCATGTTATAATGGTAGCAGTATAGCATAATGAAGCTTAAAAATAAAGGAGTAGCCGTGAAGCCGAAGCTTGGTCAGTACATACAATTTGATCCTTCCCAAGGAGATGATATTTCCCTAAGAAAGCACTTTTTAGATGAAATAAAAGAATTCCTGATTCAGCAGCAAGTGTATAATGCAGCCATGAAAGAGATCACCACCAAGCTCGAGATTTTGGATGATGAGTTTAAAACTCGCTATGACCATAATCCTATTCATCATATTGAATATCGGCTGAAGTCACCCCAAAGCATCATCGAAAAACTCCAGCGATACTCTTACCCCATCAGTGTGGAATCCATTCGTGAGAATCTCTTTGATGTGGCTGGAATTCGCGTTATTTGTCACTATGTAGATGACATCTACCTCCTTCGAAAACTTTTACTTCGACAAGATGATGTTAAACTCCTTCGTGAACGAGATTATATTGATGATCCTAAAGCCAATGGTTATCGAAGTCTCCATTTGGTGGTACAAATCCCTGTCTTTCTATCTCAAGACACAACACCGGTTCCCGTTGAAATTCAGCTGAGGACTATAGCCATGGACTTTTGGGCAAGTCTGGAGCATGAAATACGCTACAAAAGCAAAGGGAACATCCCCGATGAAATTGCTTATCGCCTTAAATTATGTGCGGAAAGCATCAATGCCATTGATGATGAAATGGAGCTGATCCACAAAGCTGTCTACAATGGCGATCCCCTTCAGAGCCTATAAAGGAGTTATGGATGACAATGATTGATCTAATGAACAAGCGACAGAGTTGTAGAAACTTTGATCCTAATAAAGAAGTCCCCAAGGAAATCCTTGAAGAAATCCTAGAAGCAGCACGACTTTCTCCTTCAGCCTGTAATGCACAACCCTATCAATTTGTTGTAGCTAGAGGTGAAGAGGCACGCTTTGTTGCTTCCTGTAGAAGACATGGTCTGAATAAATTCATTGAGAATTGTCCTGCTTTTATTCTCATCTTTGAAGAGAGCTACAACGCTACTGCGGCTCTCGGTTCAAAACTCCAAGATCAAGACTATCGCAGTGTGGATATTGGAATAGCAACAGCCTTTATGAGTCTTCGTGCAGAAGAATTGGGGCTTGGTAGTTGTATCCTGGGGTACTTTGATGAACCCAAACTACGAAAACATTTCAAGATTAAAAAGAGACTGAGAATTATTTTGGCAGTGGGTTATGCCCATCCAGGAGAACTCCAGCGCAGTAAAAAAAGAAAAACCCAAGAAGA
>CAMFGQ010000153.1 GCA_945950065.1 uncultured Clostridia bacterium | reverse complement strand
ACCAGCGTGCAGAAGAACTGCGTAGGGAGTTAAAAGAACAAGGCACCTTCTTACTGAATTTAATGAGTGCACCAGGTTCAGGAAAAACCACAACCCTGGTCAGCACCATAGAAGCACTAAAGGATGAGATGAAGATCGGGATTATGGAAGCTGACATTGATTCCGATGTGGATGCACAAACCATTCATGAGACGGGTGTTAAAGTTATCCAACTTCATACAGGTGGAATGTGTCATCTTGATGCAGACATGACCAAGCAAGGTGTAGAGGCTCTAGGTGCAGAAGGTTTAGACTTTCTTGTTCTAGAAAATGTAGGAAATCTTGTGTGTCCTGCAGAATTCGACACTGGAGCAACCAAAAACGCCATGATTCTCAGTGTTCCTGAGGGTGATGATAAGCCATTAAAATACCCTTTGATGTTTGAAGTGGTGGACATTGTGCTTGTCAACAAAATCGATGCTCTAGAGTATTTTGACTTTGATCTGGATCGCTTCAAGAGCCATGTGAAAAAACTAAATCCAAACATTGAGGTGATTCCTTATTCTGCAAAGACAAAAGAAGGAATGGAACCTTGGCTGAATTGGGTTAGAGAACAAGTGAGTGCTCAAAAAGCATAAGAGAGGGGATGCCAAGGCATCCTCTTTTTACTAGCTCATGGTATACTAAGGCAAAGAGTAGGAGGTGAGTCTATGGCACTGGACAAAGCAAAGTCATATCTAAAAAAATGGGGACTAGAAGACAAAGTAAAGGTCTTTGATGTTTCCAGCGCCACTGTGGCACTTGCTGCTAAAGCCCTTGGCACAGAAGAACAGCGGATTGCCAAGACCATGAGTTTTGATCTAGGTGATCAAGCCATCCTGATTGTCACAGCAGGTGATGCGAGAATTGATAATCGAAAGTTTAAGGACCATTTTAAGACAAAAGCCAAAATGATCCCCCTTGCTGAAGTTGAAGATCGCATTGGCTATGATGTGGGTGGCGTCTGTCCTTTTGGTGTGAAGGAGGGCATTGAAATCTTTTTAGATGATTCCTTAAAGCGCTTTACCACAGTCTACCCAGCTTGTGGAACGGCAAATAGCGCGGTTGAAATCAGCCCTCAAGAACTCCATGAAGTACTTCCTGGAAGTCAGTGGATCGATGTTTGCAAAGACTGGGAATAAAGAGCATCTTCCAGTCTTCCATAGAAAAGAGGAGGTGAAAAGGTGTTGATCTTTGCGATGAAGGCAGATCTGTATCTTCCAGACTTACATAGCCTAAAAGAAAAAAGAAAGATTCGTCATTCCCTTGTTGAAAAAATCAAAGCAAGGAACACTTCGGTGATTGAGTCAGGGCACCAAGACGAACATCAACATCTGCAGCTTCTTCTTAGCTTTGCCTCCCTAAGTGAACAAGAGGCACAGAAGAAGAAGGACTTTATCCTTGAACTTTTCTATGAAGTAACAGAGCATGTAAACCTTGTGGATGACTTGATTTCAGTGGAACAGTAAAGGAGGGCTTTTGCCCTCCTTTGCTGTTTCTTCCTTTTCCCTCTATTCCTTTGCTTAATTGCTTTCTAAAAAAGCCTTGAGCAGTTTGATAAAGAGCTCCTGATCCTTGGCAGCCTGTAACTCCCTTACTGAATGCATACCAAGGATAGCAATCCCAAGATCCAGGCCCTGAATATCTGTCTGGCCTTCACTGATAGGACCAATGGTACTACCACCTCGCATATCTGAACGATTGACAAAGGTCTGGTAGGGGATGCCTTGCTCTTTACAGAGCAGTTTGCAGAGTGCTGCGCCATAGCCGTCGGTGGCATAGGATTTGGAAGCGGATAGCTTAATGACAGGACCAGCCCCCATTTTTGGACGATTGGTTGGATCGGCTTTTTCCTCATAATTGGGGTGAACGGCATGAGCTTGATCGCAGCTGAACATAAAGGATGAATAGATCCTTGAGAGATGCTCTTCTTGGGTTAAACCTTGAGCTAAGCTGATTTTTTGCAGGAGATTGCGCAGAAGTCCACTGTTGGCTCCTTGTGTTGTTCTACTTCCTACTTCTTCATTATCAAAGTTGGCCATAATCTGGGTTTTATCTGTAGCTTCGCTCTCTAAAAGAGCACAGAGTCCAGCATGACACATACCTAAATTATCAAGTCTTCCCACGGAGATGAATTCTTCATCTTTGCCGAGGAAAGTTCCCTTTTCTCGGGGATAGCAGTAGAGATCGTAGTCTAGAATCTCTTCTTTTTTTATCTTTAATTCTTCAGCGAGAAGTTCCAAAAGATCTTCTTCCTCACAGGGACTTTGACTAAAGAGGGGGAGTAGTTCCTTCTGTGGATTCCACTCTTCCTTGGGGTCTCTACGCATATGAATGGCTACACTGGGAACAATGAACAGGTCCCGATCAAAATTCACAAAAAGGCTTTTAAGCGGTGAACCCTTTACAATCACTCTTCCAGCAAGAGAAAGGGGTCGATCAAACCAAGTGTGCAGTAGGGGACCTCCATAGACTTCAACATTGAGTTTTACAAGGCCCGCAGCTTCCATGATGGGAGAGGGCTTCAGCTTTAACAGGGGAGAGTCTGTATGAGCTCCCAGGATGGAAAAGCCTGCTTTTTTCTCTTTTCCCAAGCGAAAAGCAAGGATAGAAGAGTCGTTATGGATCACATAGTATCCTTTTCCTTCTTCTAAAGTCCAGCTTTCTTTTAAGCTCAATGGACGAAAACCAGCTTTGTCCAGACGTTCTTTTTGTACTTGTGTAGCCTGGTACATGGTAGGTGACGCATCAATAAATTCAACTAAATCCTTTGGATAGTCCACAGGAATCCTCCTCTACTTATTTTCTGTCAACAGTA
>CAMFGQ010000152.1 GCA_945950065.1 uncultured Clostridia bacterium | reverse complement strand
GCAATCTTTGCTTCTTGCAATTTGGTGGCGAGAAAGCTTAGGTCTTTTCCCAGTTTCCCTAGTTCATCCTTTTGCTTTAGGTGGAGGCTTTCTTCATAATTCCCCTGGGCGAGTTTTCTACTATAACCAGCCATTTGTTCGAGGGGGTGAAGAAAGCTCTTGGATAAAAAGGCAGCTAGGAGTGAGGTAATGAGGATTGATAGACCTAGTACAAGCAAGAAACGTTTTTGCGTATCTTTTAACTCCTCCAAAAAGGGTGTCATGTCGGCTTTAAGGAGAATGGCACCAAGTACTCTTCCCTCTTTCATGATGGGCTCAGCAAAATACAGATCATTCTCCCTACGCTCAACCAGTTCTTTTCCAGATAGACTTTCTTGGAGAAGGTTTTCCATTTCTGCGGGGAAATCGCCGAGATTTCCCTCCGATTTATAGACCCATACATCATTCATAGCGATGTCGGAGAGAATTTTGGGGATGGACCGTCCTGGACCACCACCTCTTCCCTCCCGAGACATTTCTTCGCCCATTAGGCGCAGATAGAAGTTTTCATGTTCAGCCAAAGTAGAGGCGATGCTTTTTGCTTTTCGAGCTAGTTCTTCCCTCAAAATGCTTTCTTGTCGTTTGTCGTAGCCATAACTAAAAACAAAGGAGGCAAGAATACCTGTGAGAAGAACAACTGCTAGAAAGTTAAAGAATAGGCGTTTCGTGATTTTCATGGTTTATCTCCAAGCCATAGCCTCTGCCTCGATAGGTGACAATGGTAAAAGGAAGGATTAAGCCTTCCAGTCGACTGCGCAGTCGTTTAATATGAGTATCCACAGTACGCAGATCACCCTCGTAGTCATCACCCCATACCAGGTCTAGGAGTTGAACACGGCTTAGGATTTGACCTTGATGCTCCAGCAGGGTCCAGAGTAGATCTGCTTCTTTTTTGGTAAAGGGAAGAATCTCTCCTTGATAGGATACCCTTCCTAGAGCACTTACCTCTATCTCTCCTAGTCGCTGTATTTTTTGGTTTTCAGGACTTCCGATACGTCTAAGGATTGCTCTGATTCTAGCCATGACCTCAGCTGGCGAAAAGGGTTTAACGACATAGTCATCTGCACCAAGGTCTAGTCCCATAATCCGATCATAGTCTTCGCTTCGAGCTGTGATCATCATAATGGGAACTTGAGAGGTTGCACGTATCCTTTTACACACACCAAAACCATCCATACCAGGCATCATGACGTCCAGTAGGATAAGGTCAGGTTTATGAAAGGTAAAGAGATCTATGGCTTCATAGCCATTTGTTGCTTGAAGCACTTCATGGCCTTCTTCTTTGATATACCTTGCTAGGATTTCTCTGATCTCTGCTTCATCATCGGCAATCAAGATGCGCATTTTTTCTCCTTCTGTGTTGTATAGGAAAGAAGTGATGCTTTATGGGCATCACTTCATGTATGCTGTTTACTCATTATAGGGGCAGTTTTCATAGTTGGCGCAGTTGTCTCGAAGTTTTTGACCTTGACCACTGCCTCTCCGGGGTCCTTGACCTTGTCCTGTGCCATCACATAGAGCTTGATCTCGTCCTCTTGGTCGATCTTCGCGATCCATACCTTGTCGCATAAATTGCTGACCTTCTTGGGGACATTCTTTTTCACCTAGAAGTGCTGCAAGATGATTTTCGGATGCTTTCGCTAGATTGGTATAGACTCTTTTTGCGCGGGGATCATCGGTTTCTTCTGCGGCTTTTCTTAAGTCTTCAATGTCTTGTTTCTCAAATTCAATGGCAAAGGCAATTTTTTCTTCTACTGTCTTTGGTAATTCACTTGCTTTGCGCTGGGGTACTTCTTGACCTGTTCTTTCGAGAAGACGAAGAAGTGCTTTCTCATGATTACGTTCTGCTTGATACAGGCGATTGTAGAGTTCTTCTCCTGTTTCCTTATAGAGACTTTCATAGAGGTCTTGAGCAGTCCATTCTTCTTCTAAAAGTGGAATGGTATGTTCAGCTGCAAAGCTGGGAATGCTGAGTAGCAGAGCTAGGGTTAATACAATTAGTGTCTTTTTCATGATGTCCTCCTTGTTTGATGTAATCCTAGTCTACCAAGTCAATGTGTCATGACGGTGACAAAATTAGGCTAAGTCCCAATTTGTATAAACATTTTGGACATCGTCTGAATCTTCCAGCAGATCTAAGAGTTTTTGCATGCTCTTTAGATCTTTTTCATCCTTTAGGCTTGTTGTGTTATGAGGAAGATAGCGCAGTTCAGCCATGCTAAAGGTGAAGCCTGCATCTTTTAGTCCATCTCGTACACTTCCAAATTCTTCGATGGAAGTATAGATCTCAAAATGGTCTTCTTCCGCAACAAAGTCATCAGCTCCTGCATCTAGAGCTAGCATCATGACTTCGTCTTCATCCATGGTCTCTTCACGGTCAATGACCAGTACGCCGGCATGCTCAAAAAGATAACTTACACAACCGTTGGTCCCAAGATTGCCGTTTCCTTTTGAAAAATAACTTCTTACCTCTCCTGCCGTACGATTCACATTGTCGGTGAGACATTCCACAAGCACAGCGACACCGCCTGGACCGTAGCCTTCGTAAGTGACTTCCATGTATTGGGCATCACCCAGTTCACCGGAACCCTTTTTGATAGCTCGATCAATGTTGTCATTGGGCATGTTGGCTGCTTTGGCCTTCTCGATAGCACTCATAAGTGCTGAGTTATATTCTGGATCAGGACCACCTTCTCTGGCCGCTACCATGATGCTCCTGCCTAATTTTGTAAACATACTTGCTTTTTTTGAGTCTTGTCTATTTTTTCGATTAACAATATTTCCTATGCGTCCCATAGCTACCTCCGTGGAAATATTGTATCACAGCAGAGGACATCTTTGGTTGTAGCATTAATGTTAGAAGAAAAAAAGAGACGGTCTAGAAAAGGGGTGTACACTTTTTGATGTTGGTGAGTAAACCTCATCAGCATCTTTTTTTGTAA
>CAMFGQ010000151.1 GCA_945950065.1 uncultured Clostridia bacterium | reverse complement strand
CCCACTTCCGTGTCCATGCGGTAAAAGGTCCAAACGGCACAACATACCAAAATGTTGCAAAGGATTCCCCGCATGATGAGTTCCATGCCTGGTGTGGTCATTTTCATGGTGGCTGCCTTAATGAAGAATTCACCTGTAGAGCCTTGCGTCAGGCCACTATGGTAAAAGATAAAGCCTAAAAGCATGGAGCCTACCATATTTCCTAAATAACACACCACCCAAAGAGAAAGTAAATCTTTTGTGGATACTTCTTTTCTTGCCCGTGCGATGCTCATGATCATGACATTGCCAGTAAAGAGCTCACTTCCTACAAAGAGAACTAGGCTCATTCCCATACCAAAAGCCAGACCCATGGGAATCGGACCCAGTGCTGAACCTTCTTTAGCATAGAGTCCGCCAATAATAAAAGTAAGAAGGATCGCAAAGCCAATGAACATTCCGCCAAACATAGAAAGAATGAAATACGATAAGGGTGCCTTCTTTAAACGGTTAAGTTTATTCTTGGCAGTGAGTGTGATGTTAGCAAGGGTTGTACTGAACATAGTCTCTCCTTTCATCTCTAGTATAGGCTATTTTTAAAAAAATGCCATTGCATTCAGTCTTTCTTATGCTATAATTAGTTTGCCTTATAAAGAGTGGTGGAGGGACTAGGCCCTAAGAAACCCGGCAACCGGCGTGCACGGTGCTACATCCTACAGGAAACTGGAAGATAAGGTGGATAAAGCCTAGTGGGCTTTTTTTTATGCACAAATAGAGGAGGAATAGATGAAGAAAAAATACTTTACTTCTGAGTCTGTCACAGAAGGACATCCAGATAAACTATGTGATCAAATTTCAGACGCCGTACTTGATGCTATTTTGGAACAAGATCCCATGGGCAGAGTTGCCTGTGAATGTATGACTACCACTGGACTTGTTGTTGTTAGTGGAGAGATCTCTACAGAATGCTATGTAGACATCGGCAAAATCGTTCGCGATACCGTGAAGGAAATTGGTTACACACGAGCTAAATTCGGATTTGACGGAGATACCTGTGGCGTCCTTGTCAGTGTAGATGAACAAAGTGGAGACATTGCGCTAGGCGTTGACAAAAGTTTAGAAGCCAAAGAAGCAGATGGAAATGAGAAGGAATCTCTAGGAGCAGGGGACCAAGGTATGATGTTTGGCTTTGCCTGTGATGAGACACCCGCCTATATGCCCATGCCCATCTATCTTGCTCATGAACTGAGTAAAGGACTTGCTAAGCTGCGTAAAGATGGTGTACTGGATTATCTACGTCCTGATGGAAAAAGCCAAGTCACCGTGGAATATGATGATGACAAAGTAAAGCGTGTTGATGCTGTGGTCATCAGTGCTCAGCATAATGATCGTGTCTCCATTGAACAACTGCGCAGTGATCTTGAAGAAAAACTGATCCGCAAAATCATCCCTTCAAAGCTCATTGATGATGAAACAAAAATCTACATCAATCCTACTGGTCGCTTTGTTATGGGTGGACCACAAGCCGATACGGGTCTGACAGGAAGAAAGATTATCGTAGATAGTTATGGTGGTTATGGTCGTCACGGCGGTGGCGCCTTTAGTGGAAAGGATCCAACCAAAGTGGACCGTTCAGCAAGCTATGCTGCTCGCCATGCTGCCAAGAACCTTGTTGCAGCTGGACTAGCCAAAAAAGTAGAGATTGAACTGAGCTATGCCATTGGTGTTGCTGAACCCGTAAGCATTTTTGTGGAAACCTTTGGTACAGGTGTGGTCAGTGATCAGAGACTAGAAGAAATCATTAAGAAGCATTTTGATTTCAGTCCAACAGCCATCATTGAAAAGTTCGACCTTCGTCGTCCGATTTATAAACAAACAGCAAGCTATGGTCACTTCGGTAGAACAGATCTAGATCTACCTTGGGAAGCCCTAGATAAAGTAGAAGAACTAAAGAAAGAACTCTAAGAAAAGGCCCTGTTACAGGGTCTTTTCCTGATGAAGGAAATGAAGAAAAAAATCTATTATGGATGGATCATGAGTCTTGTGCTCTGGTGCATCTATGTGGTGGTCTTGGGATTTCCCCTCTATGGTGGGGCAGTCATCAACTCACAACTGAAAACGCTGGGACTTTTATCCACTAGCCTTCTTGGATTTACTACAGGAATCAATCCTTTAATCCAGGGATTTATGGCACCCATTACGGCTTGGATCCTAGAGAAGACCAGCTATCGTTTTGCCTATTTACTTGGACTTGGGATCTTGCTGGTAGGCTTCTTGATGCTGGCTCTTCTTCCTTATTCCAATCTGGTCTTTGTTGTGGCCTTTGGTATCTTTGTGAGCATCGGTATGGGCATCAGTGGCAATTACTTAGTGCAAACCACCTTAAACAACTGGTTCTATGAAAAGAAAACCATGGCCTTTGCCATTAGTCTTTCTGGTGGTGGGATGACGGGCTTTATCCTTCCTCCCTTGATGGCCAAATTGATTGGTGGGGAAAACTGGAAATGGGGATGGTGGGTCAGTGTCGGTGCGGCTGTTTTCGCCATCATCCTCAGCTATGTCTTCATTAAAAATAAACCAGAAGATGTAGGACAACAGATCAGCGATGAAGGAGGAGCGAATGGCAAGGAGAAACTTCTTGTTCGCTATCTTCGCTCAAGAGGTAGAGAGTATAGCCTTAAAGAAGCCATCAGAGCACCCCTTTACTATGGAATTCTCATCAATAGCATTGCGCGCTATATGAGTTACTATGGTGTCATCTCTCATCTACTGATTCATACCCAGCAGAGAGGTCTGGATGTAGCAACAGGAAGTTTAATTTTGTCGGTTCTTTCCCTTGGTAACCTATCGGGTCGCTTTATTGCAGGCTTTGTGGGGGAGAAACGTCTACTTCCACAACATTCACTCCTTCTTGCAGGAATCACCATGACCCTTGCTACCTTACTTTTAGCCATGCCAGCAGGTCATGTGGGTCTTGCTTTGGGAGGCCTTCTTACTGGTTTTTC
>CAMFGQ010000150.1 GCA_945950065.1 uncultured Clostridia bacterium | reverse complement strand
TCAAATGGCTTTAAAAGTGGTGTTATTCCATTATTATCAACATAACATTCCTTGCACATTTCAAGGTAGTGTCAAGAATCTTGTGTAAAGTCCCCATACCTTGTATTAAATTCCTACTGCATCACTAGCTGACCAAACCCCTTGTGTACCCGAGAAGAAAACTTCTTGTTGTATTCCAAGCAAATCGTGCAGATAAAGCGATCCAAAGAGTCTTCATTAGGAAATTGTTCTTTCCTCTTTGTGTAACGCTTTAGCTGCTTATTAAACCTTCTAAGAGGTTTGTGGTATACACTGTTGCGTATCTCTTTAGGCATTGAGAAGAAGCTAAAGAGACTAGGGTCATCTTAATAATGTAGGCAGGTTGTACCCACAAGAAGATCCATGTTGCATTCTTTTATCCTATCCATTTTTCCCACACTTCCTATAAATCTTTCGTCTCATGAACAGGCACATATACCAAATGGACAAAAAGAGTCTCCGTTTCAGTATTCATCGCTTCTGTACAAAGCTTCCGTTGAGAAAACTATCGATTATCCTTGACTTTGATGACGATTCGAAATTGTCTTTCTGGATGCACTTCTGTATTGACCATCTGTATCTGTGCCTCGAAAATATTTCCGTGTCCATAAAACAACAAGGTTGATATGAATGAGTTATGGCTTGATGGAATGTATCCTAACTTTTTTCCTTTGTAAAAGATGGCTACAGCTTTTTCATCATAAGGATTGTCATACTCCCTTACGAGCTCCACCTTTTGACCTAGAGTTAGTTCATCAATGACTTCTAAGCCATCGTAGTAGGCAAAGCCTGCTAGGTGAAAATCATCTACATGTCGAGATGGTTCGTACCTATACTTTTCGATCATTTTTTGTTTATCCATCCTTAACCCCTTTCTTTATTATGGAAATCTCTCTCAGGTTCTAACATCAGGGCTATGATTTTATTCATTAGCCTCAGTTGATTCTAGAACCTCTTTTAAGGCTTGAAGCATTTCTTCATAGAGAGATTCATCCTGGATGTTATTTCCCATATGACCAATACGGATACCTCTATCCTGAATCTCACCCATGGTACCAGAAATGATAAACCCACGTTTCATCATCCCCTCTAAAACAGAAGACGTCTTTTGATGCTCTTTTAAAAGTACTGTCGTCACCGTATTGGAGTGACTATCTTTCGCATAGAGCTCATAACCTAAATCGACAAAAAAGTTTCTTGTACGCTCAGCAAAACGAGCATGTCGCTCTACATAATCCATTGCAAGGGTTCGATTCAGAGCTTCATCTAAGGCCCCTACCAGCGTATCACTCTGGGTGTAGGGAAAATCAAAACCATCACTGGATGCGAGATAATTTTGAAAATTCCCATAGAAACTAGATACAGGTACCTTTCTATCCTTCATCGCTTGAATTGCTCGATCAGAAAGGGTGATGAGCGTTAGTCCCGTCAGTGCAGAAAGACATTTCTGCGTACCACCAATGGCTACATCAACCATGGCTTCGTCAAAAAAGAAGGGTTCTCCACCCATACCAGATACACTGTCCACTACACTTAATATCCCATAGCTATGCAGGAGTTTCCCAATGCCATGGGGGTCATTTGTAATGCCAGAGGGGGTTTCACAATGCACAAAAGTTGCAAGCTTAAAACCATGATCTTCTCGCAAAAAATTCTCAAGGTCCACAAGATCAAGACCACGCCTTAAATCCCCTGAGAACACAACCGTCTGCGCACCATAGCGCTTCGCAATGTCTTCAAAACCCGCACCAAAGACGCCGTTGGATAGAATAAGGACGCGGTCACCAGGTTCAATCAATGATGCCATGGCACCGTCTAGACCAAGCATGGCCTCGCCTAGCATAATAAAAGACTTAGCCTTGGTATGAAGAAGACGAGAGATCTTTTCTTCTGTCTTCCTTTGAAAAGCAATATACTCTGGATCGAGGTCAGTATTTCGAAGTGGTCTCTGCGAAGCTTTAAGAACCTCAGGATGGACCGATGTAGGCCCTGCACTCATAATATGTAAACTCATAGACTTACTCCTTCTTATTGATAGTTCTATCCTATCACAAATGAACAACTCCATCCGTTTTTTTAACCGACATTTATACCGACATTTATACCGACAATGCTATGGTTAGCGATGAAAGCACTTGGGCATCAATGGATAGCATCTGTATAGAAGATTTAGCAACACCAATATGTCAAAAGAACTTGGCACCGGAAATTCCTCTACGTATAATAATGTCAAAAGAACTTGACATCGGAGGAGCAAAATGGAAGCAAAGCAGTTTATTTTATCAAACCAAGGCCTAATCGTAAGTGGCTTATGGCTGTTTTTAGTTCTTTCCCTTATATGCACAGCCATTATGTTAGTGGTTTTCTTGAAAGGTGGAGATGAAAGAGAAAAACATGTAATGAGCAAGTCAGCGCGAATTGCACTCATTGTAGCGATCATCTTCTTAATCACAAGCGTGATTTGGAAAGTGTTTTTTGAAGCAAATTCAAGATTTGGATTTGAAAGCAGTCCCATTATCTATCTCGGTATCATTTCAATTGCCTTCAACATTTCCTACTTTATCAACAGCAAAAATTACGGTTAGTGCTATGGAGAATAGAGTTAGAGAGCTAAGAACAAAACTTCGCTTAACCCAAGAGGAGTTAGCAAATCGATGCGGAGTAAGTAGACAAACGATTAATTCTATTGAAAACAATAAATATGATCCAACCCTTAAATTGGCATTCAAAATATCGATTGTCTTACTTTCCACCGTGGACGAACTATTTCAATATAACGACAACAAGTAGCTTCAAATCCATTTAAAGCATCTACATCATGAGTGGATGCTTTTTTTCACGCGATCTCTACATGCTTTGATAATTCTCTGAGGTATGATAATCCTTTTCTCTTCATCTTACCAAGAACTCGTGGCATGTTGATTTTCTTCTCTAATTGATAGCAGATCCTTCACTTATCTTTACTTCATAGGCTATGGCTTTATCGTCTCCTATAGGTTTTTCCTTATCCTACGTACTTACCACTCATTGATTGCATAGAGAAGAGCGAGTCGTACATTCCTTAGGAG
>CAMFGQ010000149.1 GCA_945950065.1 uncultured Clostridia bacterium | reverse complement strand
CCCTTGAGTTCGATTTTGAATCCCGTGGATGCACAGAAACCCCTACCTGCTCGGAAAATAATCCTTCCCACAGGAAGTCCTGCCATACCATGAAGAGCAAAAGCTTTGTCTACCTTAGCTTCTTCAATGACAGGAACCGTCTCAATGGCTCCCTCACCTGTTTCTTCGGCATGTTGGAATAAATAGACAATGTTTCTTCCTAGGGTCTCACCATCAAGTTTAGCAGCAAGCCCCGCTAAGATCGCTGTATGGCCATCATGACCACAACCATGATAACTACTGCCATCTTCATTGAGAATCGCATCATGATCCGCTCTAAAGAGAATGGTTTCTTCAGCACCTTCATCATGAAGTCCGTAGAGCCAGCGCTCTTTTTCAACAATCTTTACCCCAGGAGCATTGGCTTCTAAAAAAGCTTTAATTCTCCGACGGGTCTCGACTTCCTTCATGGATGGTTCGGGATTAGCGTGAAGTTCCTGACGAAAGTCTTTTATCTTTTCAAGTAATTGCATGCATACCTCCTTGGATTTGTCTATTTGTTTTCTTCAAAGAATTCTTTCAGTCGATCCATCGCCTTCTTAATGTCATCCAGTGAACATGCATAGGAGATCCGTACATAATCACCCCACTCTGTTCCAAAGTTATTTCCTGGGGATAAGGTTACACCCTTCTCCTCAAGGAGACGCTCACAAAACTCAAAACCACTCAGGCCCGTACTGCTTACATCTAAGAAGATATAGAAGGCGCCCTTGGGATCAACATAGTTGATTCCATCAATGGTCTTTAAGAACTCCGCGATATACTCTTTTCGCTCCAAGAAGGCCTCAAACATGTCCTTCACTTCTGGAATCTCTTGACCATAAGCATAGGCTGCACCAGCCTGAGCAAAGATGGTAGGACAGACCACGGTTTGAGCATGAATGCGTAGGATGGCTCCAATAAAGGCAGGATGTCCCACCACATAGCCTACCCTCCAACCTGTCATGGAGAAGGTCTTGGAGGTGGAGTTTACGATTAAGGTACGATCCTTCATATCAGGTAGGGCTGCAATGCTCTTAAACTCGCCCTCAAATACATAGTTGTCATAGCAGTCATCAGAGACAACGATTAGGTCATGCTCCTTAGCAAAGTCCGCCACCATCTCCAGATCTTCATCGGTCATCACATAACCTGTAGGGTTATTGGGTGAGTTGATGATGATCATTTTTGTGTTAGGAGTAAGGGCTGCTTCAAAGTCTTCACGCTTGTACTCTACCTTGCCACCTTCTTTTAAGATCGGAACAAGGACATAGTTCTTGCCTGCATAGTCAAGAGCTTTGGTATAGGCACCATAGAAGGGACTGGGGATGATGATCTCATCCTCATCATCTAAGAAGGCTGCCCAGATGGCATCCAGGGCTTCACTGGCACCAATGGTGACCACCACTTGATTCATGGGATTGTAGTCAAGACCTGTCATACGCTTGGTGTAGTCCACAATGGCTTGACGAAGAGGTAGGATTCCTGCTGGCTCTGAGTAGTAGACTAGACCATCATCTAAGGCTTTCTTGGCGGCCTCTTTAATGGCTACAGGGGTATCAAAGTCTGGACGTCCGATTTCCATATGCACGATGTCTGCACCAGCACGTTGCATTTCAAGTGCCTTGGTGTAGATTTCGAACAGTCCGGGTAGTTTTACACCTTCTGTCATGCGGTCACTTAAATATCTTTCCATTTCATTCTCTCTTTTACTTCTTTAGTAATGTTCTTCGATCCATTGGCTCAGTCCTGCAAAGCCTGTGGTGTCTTCTCCAATTGCCTCTACAATTCCAAGTAATCTCTTATCTTGTTCTTCGCTTAATGTAATACTATTTTCCATGGCAGCTTGGTATTTTCTAAACTCAATTTCTCCGGGTAGAAAGATTTCCTCTACACCTTTCGCCTTGGGTGAGTTTTTCATATAAACCACATAACTATCGACATAGTCTAGGAACTGATCTAAGGGGTAAAAGCTTGCTGGATCAATCCCAAGGAAAAAGTGACTGATGTCTTCATGAGCATTTTTCATCAATTCTTCAAAGCTAGGAATGTTTCGACCGAACTTTCCAAAAGCAAGAAGTGAGGTTAAAGCATCCACGATAACAGCTAACCCATATCCCTTGTGATCAGCCAGCGGCTGCAATGTGCCTGCTAAGCCTTCGTCAGGATCATCCGTTGGTAGACCATGCTTATTTTTAGCCCAAGTGGTAGGTACTTTCTCCTTGGCTACAGAAGCAATTTGTAGCTTTCCAAAAGTTGCCAAACTGGTGGCCATATCCAGCACAATGGGAAATTCTTCTCTCGCTGGAATGCTAAAGATGACTGGGTTGGTTCCGATCTCTCTTTGTTTTCCACCATAGGGTGCCATTAAAGGTAGTGTGTTGGTCATGATGATGCCAATGAGATTGTTTTCTGCAAACTTCCAAGCGTAATAATTACCACAACCAAAGTGACCACTGTGTCGAACCGCAACTGCTGCAATCCCGTGTTTTTTCGTTTGTTTGATGCATTGTTCTAGAGCTTTAGGCCCAACAATAAGACCACTGCCGTTGTCCCCGTCATAGAGCCGATTGATCCCGTGTTCATTTATGAGCTTTAATTCAGGATCGTTGTTGCCAGCTCCTCTTTTGTAGCGAGCGACATATTGGGGGAGTTTTGCTAAACCATGAGTCAAGACTCCGGTTAATTCTGCTTGCAAAATCACATCTGCACTGGTCTTTGCGTTTTCCTCTGAGAGCCCTAGTTCATCAAAGAGATCCTCAACGAAGGTTCTTATCTTTTCAACATTCATACCCTTTACCTCCCTAGGAGTCGGTCTGTTTAAGCCTTTAGCTTTCAGGGTGAAAGATCTTCTACAAAGTGTTAAATATTAGGTAAATAAGTTCTTTTCTATTTTAGCTTCATGGTACCATTTATAATTTTCTGTACAAGTAAACTACAGACATGAAGAGCCAAATAAAAATGCATTTTAAAGTAATATATAGTGTAAATATCCTATAGGACACTCTTTTTAAAGTCCTTATATCCCTTGTAATAAAAGGGATTTGGGGTTTTTTATATCACGAGTATAACTGAGCTGATAAATATAATA
>CAMFGQ010000148.1 GCA_945950065.1 uncultured Clostridia bacterium | reverse complement strand
GCTCCCTTCCTGCATTCCCAGCTCACCTCTAGAAGAACCTGGAAGTCCCTTTGGTTTGGAGGAGCTCCAAGCACTAAAAGATGAAGCACAGATTCTTGGTTTAGGAGAAATGATGGACTATCCAGGGCTCCTAAAAAATGATCCACTTGTCCTCAACAAATTAGCCCTCTTTCAGGATGAAGTGGTGGATGGTCATGCACCTGGACTCCAAGGCAAAGAGCTGATCGCCTATGCATCACAGGGCATAACAACCGATCATGAATGTACAACAGCAGAAGAAATGAAAGAACGCATTGCACTGGGAATGTATGTACAGATTCGAGAAGGCTCCTCTGCACGAGATGCAGACAGCTTACTCCCAGCAGTAGATGATGCCAATCATCACCGCATTTTCTTCTGTACCGACGATAAGCACCCCACAGATCTTTTAAGAGAAGGATCCATTAACTATGTTGTTGCCAAAGCCATAAAGTCAGGTATCTCTCCAGCTAGGGCCTATACCATGGCTTCTCTCCACGCAGCCCAGGCTTATCGCCTCCATGATCGTGGTGCCCTTACTCCTGGTAAACGTGCAGATCTACTGGTTTTAAAGGATCTTGAAAAGGTTGAGATTCAAGATGTTTACACTGCAGGAGTTCCACGGGTTCATGAAGGGAAGCTTCAAGACTTTCCCATCTTAAGGCCAAACTTTCCCAATCGAGTTCACATCCATCCTTTAGAACCACATGACCTCGCCTACCCCAATGGGCATGCAATCAAAGTTCTTCCTGGAAGTCTCCTTACCGCCTTGGTCAAACGAAAGAATGACCACAGCAAACTCCTTCTCGTAGAACGCCATCATGGAAAGCCTATGCACGCAGTAGCAGCGATTCAGGGATTTGACATCACAAATGGAGCCATGGCCACAACAATTTCTCATGATGCACACAATGCCATTTGCCTAGGGGACAATGACGAGGACATGCTCCTTGCCGTCAATCGTCTTGAAGAGCTGGGAGGAGGTATTGTTCTCATTTCTTCTGGTGAAGTACTAGGAGAATTAGAGCTTCCTGTTTCGGGACTCCTATCTGATCAACCCTATGAAGCCGTTGTAGAGAAGTTGAGTGTTCTAGAAGAGCTTGCCCATGAGCAACTTAACGTTCCCAGAGAACTTAACCCCTTTGTCACCTTATCCTTCTTGGCACTACCTGTTATTCCAGAGGTAAAGCTGACGCTCCACGGACTCTATGATGTAAGTAAGGATTGTCTCCTTAAGGAAGACTAGCTTTACTTCCTAACACTGCTCACAAAAAAAGCCCACTCTAGGGCTTTTTTACTTGATATCAATTTGTACTGTCCGTGGCTTGAGCTGTAATCCGTTATCGATGGCATGTGTTGGACAGACTGCTTTACAACGCCCACAACGGATACATTCGGGATGATTGATGTTCTTTCTCACCTCAACCTCCATTGGGCATACTTTTTCACACAGACCACAATCAATACACTTTTCTTGATCCAGATGCATTTGGAAAAAACTGAATCGATTGAAGAGTGCATAAAATGCACCCAGTGGACACAAATACTTGCAAAATGGTCGACTTACAAAGACGGCTGCCAACAGGATAAAAATAAGGGTTAGCATTTTCCAGCCAAAGAGCACACCAATCATTCTTCGTAAACTTTCATTCATGGCAAGAAGCGGAATCCCACCACCCAGTGTCCCAGCAGGACATAAGTACTTACAGAAATAAGGTGGAGCTAATCCAAACTGATTGGTTAGAAAAATAGGTAAAAGAACCACCATCACCAGTCCGACCACATATTTGAGATAACGAAGAGGCCTGTCGATGTTGATGGGTACTGACCATTTCTTTGTGGGCAGACGGTATACTAGATCCTGCACCAAACCAAAAGGGCACAGGACGCCACAGATCAATCTACCCAGAAGGACACCAAAAAGCATCACAAGACCCACAACATAAAATGAAAAGTTGTGTCGATCTCCACCCAGAACAGCCTGAAGAGAACCTACTGGACAAGAGCCCAGCGCTCCTGGACAAGAATAGCAGTTAAGTACAGGTACGCAGGCAACTTTTGTTGAGCCTGTAAAAATAGTTCCCTTAGCATACCCAATCAGATAACCATTGGCCAGTGCCGCAGCTAGAAACTGGATGCCAAGGCGTTTTCTTTCATGCTTTCGCAATGGTTTAAGCTGCTCTATCCGATTCCGATGCATTCCAGACATATCCTTATTGATTTCTCCAGTACCTCCAAATGCTCCTCACGCAGTAGACCAAGAAGGACAAAGCCTAAAGAAAGGAGCAAGAGAAGGTTCCTAAGAATCATCCCTTGCTTATTCATTTCTTCTCTTTTCTACTCTAGAGTTGGTTTTCCCATTTTTTCTAGAGCTTGGTTGAAGATCTTTTTGTAATCTTCTTTTGTAGGTGTAGGACTATTCACCAAGGCCTCACCTAGTACCTTTCCTTCACTATCAACAAGAAGATAAGTAGGTGTGTAGATGAGTTTTTGAATTCCACTCTCCCAATCTCCGTCTCCGGATACAATTGTAGGTGCACTAAATCCCGTTTCCTTCAAAATCTTTTCGGCTAATTCCTTGTTGCGTTCTCCATCTAAACAGGCAGTGATGATCTGAACATTTTCAGGAAGTTCTTTACGCATTTCCTCCATAAATGGAAGCTGTGCGATACAAGGTGCACAACCTGTTTGCCAGAAGTCAATCATGGTCAGGTCGGCTTTTTTGAAGTCCTCCTGTGTAAAGGTTTTCCCATCAATGGTCTGCGCAGTAAAGTTGCTGAAGGCATCTATGCTACTGGCGATTAACCCATCTTCTGTTTCAGGAAGAGCGTCTTCTTGTCCAACTTCTTCTGTTTGCTCCGTTGTCTCTTCTTGTTCCACTTCTTCTGTTTCTTTGGGGGTAATGTCTTGTTCGTCTGTAACAGGATCTTTTTTCTCACATCCTGCAACAATTCCTAGAAGGAGGACGAGTGCAAGTATAAGCGCAATGCTTCTTTTGTTCTTCATAATCTTTCTCCTTTTCTTTGCTTTTAGTATGAAGAGGCGATTAGTTCTTGTCAAGTTTACTCATTTCTGATGGCTTCCAAGGCAGAAATCTTCACGGCTTTATGAGC
>CAMFGQ010000147.1 GCA_945950065.1 uncultured Clostridia bacterium | reverse complement strand
TAAATGAATTTACACCGAAACCACTAGCAGGCCAAATGGCCTGCTTTCATCTTTAGCTTATTTTTTCGATCAACTCAGTAATTTTTCCTGCCAATCCTCTCCAACTATGCTCTTCTATTTTTTCATAGGGGAATTGCACATCTTTGCCTTTCATATAAATATACTCGACTTGCTGTAGCAAAGCTTCCGTCAATCGCTCCACATAGTCTGGTCTTGCCTCTTCCGTGATCTCATCCAGATTTTTCAGTTCTGGTAGATCTACCCAAGTGATGACAGGATCACTTCCTAGTTCCTCCCCTAATTGTTCGCATAATCCAGGTAAGCGATTAGACACAAGGTGAAGACCAGAAGCAAGAGCCTCTAGCGCAATGAGGCCAAGACCTTCATAATAACTAGCGAAAGCAAAGAGGTCGCTTCTTCTCATATGAGAGGCTAAAACATCTTGAGACTCTACATCAAAGAGATGAATGGAGGGATCATGACCACTGAGTTGATTGATACGATCAATGGTTTCCTGAGACTCTCTCCCAACGAGATCTAAGGTCAATTCTGGATAGACTTTTCTTACACGTGAATAAGCTTCTACGAGTTCAAAGACACCCTTTGAATCAGTGATCTTCCCCGCATAGATTATACGAATAGGTAGCTTGGATCCCATAATTGATCTTGATTGACAAGGATAAAATACACTCGGATCATAGGCACCACCCGTAACGACAACTTGATCCTCCTGGAGATCAAATAATGACTGCAGATCATTTACATCACTCTCACTTAAGGAAAGTACCTTCTTTAGCCCAGCTAGGCTCCCCACATGTTCTTTTGCCATGGAGGGATTTTGTTTGGCTTGACGCAGATCGGTTCCATGGGAGATGCCAATAACTGGAACATCAGGAAAACTCTCCAAGACCAAGGCACAGAGCATCCAAAGGTGGTGACAGATAATAAGATCGGGGTTAAATTCTTCCTTAGCTTTCTTCAGTTGCTCCCTAAAGGCAGCCTTCCACTTTTGGATCATTTCATCGCTCATTTGATGATACACCGTGGAATTGTAAGGCATCTCATCACTCATTCCTGCAATGGGAAAGGGTAAGTCCTCGGTCTCAAAGTGAACAGGATAAACCTGATCCAAAACCAACCAAGAAGCAGTATGATTGCTGTTCAAACCAAAAATTCCAGCTTGTTCCCAAGCTTTTTGCTTCTTCATTTCAGATATTAAGTTGCGATAATAGACCCCACTACCTGTGCGCGTGGGAAGTTGTGCTAAACAATGGAGAATTTTCATCTTAAGCCTCGACTCTCTTCTTCCTCAGTGTATTTCTGACTCATCCTTCTATCTCTAGCATAAACTATATAGTTCTCAATAAAGGTGCTGTACTTTTCGCTATAAAATCAAGCAAAAAGGGTATCCATCTACTCAAAGTACCTGTATTATACACTGAAAAATCCAATGAGGGGAATTCCTTTATGCGTATCATTAGTTTTATCGTCATTGTTCTTACTTTTTTTACACTGGTTCTGTTTGGAACCGGAAGACAAGTCTATCTATGGTTAAAAACATTACCCTATCATCCAAAGCCTCTGGGATTTACCATGATCTTTGGATTCTTCTGGCTTTCCATGATTGGACTTTTCATCTTTAGTCGCGTTCCCCATAATCATCTTCCTCGCATCATCCATAGCATCAATCACTATGCACTGGGTCTTTTTGCCTATCTTGCCATGAGTTTCCTTCTTGTCGGTCTCCTACTTTTTCTTGTGAAACTCATAGGGATATCTAGTGTACAGATGGATAGATTACGCTACTTTGCTGGCTTTCTTGCCCTGATTGTGACCCTAGGTTTCTTTATCTACGGCTCCCTTCACGCAAAAAAGCTCATCACAAAAGAGTACTTCGTGGAACTCCAAAAAGAGGGAGCTAGCTCTCAAGAGTTGAAAATCCTTTTACTGAGTGATCTTCATCTTGGCTACATCCAAGGAGAAAAGGAAGTTAGGGACATTGTAGGAGCAATCAATAAGCAGGAGCCCGATCTTGTCGTCATGGTAGGAGATATCTTCGACGGTGATATACATTCCATAAAAAATCCGAAGTGGATCTTAGACCTTCTTAGAGATATTCATGCACCTCATGGAGTCTATGCTAGCCTAGGTAACCATGACGCTGGATCTAGTTTTCCTCAGATGGTCGATTTCCTCAAGGAGGCTAACATTACTCTACTTATGGATGAATACATCATTCTTGAAAACCAACTGCTTATCGCTGGTAGACGGGATTCCTCTCCCATTGGTGACCAAGGAAGTAAAAGAGAACCCTTAATTCTCCCCTTAGACAATCAACTCCCTGTGATCGTTCTGGACCATCAACCCAGAAACACTGATGAATACGGAAAGGAAGTAGATCTTCTTCTCAGCGGTCATACCCATAGAGGCCAGCTCTTCCCCTTCCAGTGGATCACCTCTGCTGTCTATGAGGTTGATTACGGTTACTACCGTAGGGATGAGGCTTCTCCCCATGTCATCGTATCATCTGGTGTTGGTACATGGGGACCACCTCTTCGAACCTCATCAGACAATGAGATCGTCATCATTCATCTTAGCATTAAGAGCCCAATACAGCCCTAAAGACGAACCATTCTTAAAAGCATCCCTATTGCCATTTGCACCCTGAAGCATGGTAGAATGGCATTGAAAAGATAATGAAGTACAGGTCGACGATTAGATATAGAAAAGAGGGAGTTAATCATGAGATTTACTGAAGAAATGATTCTTTCACCAGATTTATGGGCAGGTTTACACAATCCAAATCGATCGCTTAAAGAGACCGATGTAGCAGTCTTCGGGATTCCCTATGACGGGGCAGCTTCTTTTCGAGAAGGTACAAAAGACGGACCACGTTCCATTCGAGACATTAGTTTTTCCATTACACCAACCACTGAAGACTTTACCCTCTTTGACGACTTACGTGTTCTTGATCTAGGAGACTTCTATGGAGTTGATCAAGTCGATCTTTTTGAACTTGTCGAAAAACAAGTTGAAGAATTAGTCCGAGAGAAAGTCTTCTTTACCATGTTAGGTGGAGACCATTCAGTAACCATTCCTGTCCTGCGTGGTATTGACAAAGCAATTCAGGGAAGTCT
>CAMFGQ010000146.1 GCA_945950065.1 uncultured Clostridia bacterium | reverse complement strand
TCTGGAAGATAGCCTAATACCTTCAGTCCTGTTTCTTTCTCAAGAAGTGGCTTTAAAAAGTCATAAAGAGAGGAAGAGCATCTAGATAAGACAATCCCTTGAAGATGATTGGGACGAAAGTCTATGATTCCTTTAACTTGGGCGGCCAGACTAAGCGAAGAGCCTTTAGGTTGAATCACCAGAATCCCTGTAGCCTCTAGCACTTCTCCGATTTCGTAACTACTTGCCTGAGTGCTGGTACCACCCAGGCCATCATAATAGCCCATGACCCCTTCAATGATTGCCACATCGGCTGAGGCAGTGCGGTTGAAGAGTTCATGAATCCCTTCTTCATCCAGAAAAAAAGAGTCCAGGTTATAACTCTTTTTCTTCAAAATACGCTCATGAAAAGAGGGATCAATGTAATCAGGCCCCACTTTATAGCTTTGAACAGAGATTCCTTTTTTCTTCAAAGCGGCAAGTAGTGCCATGGTGGTGATGGTTTTTCCTTGATTGCTTTGCATGGCTGTGATGAGAAATCTACGCATAGTCTCCCTCCACTAAAAAGATGGGGTTTTCTGCCTGCATCATGGTATAGTCTCCACGTTTCACCGTATTGGTGACAGCAATCTGGGTAACAGAGATGTTTGAGAAGCCAAACTCCTGGAGGAGTTTTCTGCCTTCTTCAAGACTCTCTAGTGTAATGGCAGACATCAGAAAGTAGAAAGGACCTTTATTGACTAATTGCTCCAGAGTCTTCTTTAAACCTCCGCTACTTCCACCCACAAAGACTTTGGTGGGGGCGGGAAAAAGGTGAAGAAGCTCTTCGCTTCTTCCGTCATAAAGAGAAAGATTATAGGCTCCCAGAGCAAGTCGGTTTTGTCTGCTTAGTTCAAGAGCTTCCTCTTTATGCTCGGTAGCATAAACCCTTGCCCTAGGTTCAAGTAGAGCTAAGCTAATGCAAATACTGCCTGTACCACTGCCCAAATCATAGAGCACATCATCTGGCATGGGTGCAAGTTTATGAAGAATAACGCTGCGCAGGTTCTCTTTTGTCATGGGAACCTTTCCCCTCTGAAAGTCATCATCTTTCAGATACTTCTTGCTTTTGTTTTTAAAGAACACCAGTACCACACTTAAAGAGTGAAAGTCCTGGGCCACTAGTTCACTAGCCTTTCCCTTTAAGATACGCTCCTCGGGATAGGATAATCTTTCACCCACCACACAGTCTGGATCTAGGTCTGCATCCAAAAGAATCTGAAGAATCTCCTTTACCCCTGTGTCTCCCCCCGTAAGGAAAAAGGTCTTATCATGGGAAAGCACCTCACCAAGGACATTGGCGTGACGCCCATGGGCAGAGACAAGATGGAAGTCTTGCCAAGGCATGCCTAGCTTGGCTGCCAAATAAGAGGGTGAGCTGATTCCTGGATAAGCCACATAGTCATCTAGGGCAGCCATGAGTTTCGTGGCACCACTGTAAAACCCGATGTCTCCACTAAACAGAACCACCCGGTTGCCTTCTTCATGCCTTAAAATCTCTAAAATATCTTCTGTCTTTATGGCTACATATTTCTTCGCTTCACTTGGAACATCCAGCATTCTCCGTGCACCAATCAAGACATCTGCTTCAGCGATGCACTTCCTCGCTTCTTCGCTTATGCCTTCATTTCCCATTCCGATTCCCACAAGATAAATCATAATGCCTCGATTTTTTTCACGAGTTCATCAAAGACATAGCCCTGTTCAACTGGACGGCGAATCACCACCAGCTCTATACCAGCTTCTCTGGCTGCAAGGGCTTTCTCCTCGACGCCACCTTCCATGCCACTTTCCTTCGTCACCATGATCTTGATGTCGTATTGTTTGAGCATGGCTAGATTTAGTTCCTTAGAAAAAGGGCCTTGAAGTGCAAGAATTTGTTTATAGCCAAGACCTAGATCCACTGCCTTTTGAACCCCCTCAGGCATGGGGAGAATGCGGGCATAGATGCGCAGATGAAGCTTAGGGGTGACAAATGTCTCTAGAGTCTTGGCCCCAGTTGTTAAAAGAATATTTCCTTTGGTGGTTTCTAAGTAGCTAGCTGCTTTTTCATAACTATCCACTACATGAACACCTTCTAGAACTGTTTCCTCTCGGAGTAGACGGTAGTATGGTAAATTAAATTCCTCTGCCAGCTCACGCAAGTTTTTACTGAGAAGTTCTGCAAAAGGATGTGATGCATCAATAATACCAAGGGTATCCTTTTCAATGTACTCCTTCAGTTCTTCTTTATCTTTTTTTCCGACAAAGACTTCTAGCCTTGGTCCTTCTTCAGGAAGAAGCTCCTTAGCATAGGGTGTGGTGACAAAGATTCTTTGTATAAAGGGATAACGCTGAGCATGATTGATCCATCGTCTTCCCTCGGTTGTTCCTGCAAATACTAAAAATTTCATTTGTTCTCATATCCTCTTGGTGTCACAAGATGATGACCAAGTCGTTTGGTGTTAGGTGCCCCAATATAAACTGTAGTAAACATATCGACTTTTGTATCTCTTAATTCTCCTAAACTGAGAAGCTTGACGGTTTCTTCTTCTCGACCGATTTGACGTAGCAGTGCACACCAGGTATCTGGGCTTCGGTACTGAAGCAAAATCTCACAGGCACGTCTTAAATGATCCACTCTCTTTTTACTTCCTGGATTGTAGATCATAAGAGGGAAGTCTCCACTTCCTGCACCATGTAAACGCTTTTCAATGAGTTCCCAGGGTGTGAGTAAATCGCTAAGACTCATCACCACAAAATCGCTCATCAGGGGTGCACCCAAAAGAGCAGCTCCACTAAGAGCCGCCGTAATCCCCGGGATAATCTCAACCTCTACAGCAGGATAGTCCTGGGCCAGTTCCAAAATCAGGCCAGCCATTCCATAGACACCAGCATCTCCACTGGAGAGCATGGCTACGGTTTTTCCTTTATTTGCTTCTTCTAAGGCGTAGGTACAACGCTCGATTTCCTTGGTCATGGGTGTGGAGTACATCTCTTTCTCCGGAAAATACTCCTTGATCAGATCCAAATAGACCTGATAACCCACCAATAGATCAGCCGCCTCCATGGCTTGTTTAGCCCTTGGGGTGACCTCCTCCCAATGTCCTGGTCCTGTTCCAACGACAATTAGTTTTTTACTCAAGTATATACTCCTTATCTAATACAGCTAGGGCAAGGGTCATCCC
>CAMFGQ010000145.1 GCA_945950065.1 uncultured Clostridia bacterium | reverse complement strand
TGTACCATTGGAACAACCATGACCATTCGCGACAAAATCGTACCGGGTATGGTAGGCGTAGACATTGGTTGTGGCATGGAAACAGTAAAGCTCAGCGATAAAACAATGAATTTTGCTAAACTTGACCAACTCATCAAACAGGAAATTCCTGCTGGATTTAGCATTCGCAATACACCCCATCCTTTGAATGAAGAAATTGATTTAGAGAAACTGCGTTGTGGAAAAAACCTCAACTTAAAGCGAGGCAGACTGAGCATTGGAACTCTTGGTGGTGGCAATCATTTTATAGAGGTGAATCGCGATGAGGAAGATAACCTCTATCTTGTGGTGCACTCTGGAAGTAGACATTTGGGACATGAAACAGCCACCTACTATCAGAAAGAGGCCTATCGAGATCTAAAGAAAAGAGGAAAACTACCTCCTGGACTCCCTCGAGATCTAGCCTATGTTGAGGGAAAGCTCTTTGATGACTACCTTCATGACATGGCCATTATGCAGCGCTATGCCACATTGAATCGGAAGGCCATCATGGATGTGCTTCTTGAAGGAATGAACTTAACACCTAAAGAATCCTTTACCACCATCCATAACTATGTTGATTTAAAGAGCATGATCCTGAGAAAAGGAGCCGTTTCTGCGAAGAAAGGCGAACAACTCCTCATCCCCATCAACATGAGAGACGGAAGCCTGCTCTGTGTAGGAAAAGGCAATGACCAGTGGAATCAGTCAGCACCCCATGGTGCAGGAAGACTGATGAGCCGTAAAGAAGCTAGAAGGCGACTTGACCTGAACCAGCTCCACAAGGAGATGAAGGGAATCTACACAACCAGTCTTGGCAAAAGCACGCTTGATGAAGCCCCCATGGCTTATAAACCCATGGAGGACATCATTCAGCATATTGAGCCTACGGTGGAGATTGTTTCCCATCTCAAGCCAATCTACAACTTTAAGTCGACACGATAGAAAAAGAGCCCTACTCGTCATGAGTAAGGGCTCTTCCTTTTCCCCAACGGGGAAATCTGTTAGACATCTCAGCAATCGTCTACAAGATAAATCTTGAGTAGTGCCTTATCTCCACGCATAACCGGGGTGAAGGCAGCCTCATCGGTCAGTCCTAAATAAGGAATGGAAACCGCAGAGGGATAGTCAATGATGACATTTTCAAATTCTACTGGATCAAGTGCTTTACCGTCTTTTTCAATGAAGATTCTTGCTCGATCACTTGGCTCAATGTCCTGGAATCCTTCTGGATGATTGGATGCATCCGTAGTCGGATAAACAAGCCAGGCTTTATCATAGGGTTCCGTGATGAGCTCCCGAAGAGGAATTGCCGGGGTACCCTTTTTAAAGCCTTCTTCCACTCTTTCTCTCACTGTAGGTTCTTTTTCTCCAGCACAGCCAAAGAGTAGAGCGGGGACAAGCAACACAAGGATCAGTAATACAATGACATTCTTTTTATTCTTCAATAAGTCCCTCCCCCCTCATCAGTCTCTCAAGAACATCTAGCGCAAAGAGGATTTCTTCGGCATGATGCTCCGATGTGAGACAAAAACGAAGTCTCGCCTGGTGCTTGGGAACAGCAGGATAGACTGCAGGGGGAACGAAAATTCCTTCCTTAAGAAGAAGCATACTGAGTTTAAAGGCTACACTGTCTTCACCAACCATAATAGGAATAATGGCTGATTCTTCACATAGGCAAGTATCCATGCCCCTTCTTTTAGCCTCTGACACAAAGAGAGAAATTCCTTCATGAAGATGAGCAACACGTTCATTGCTTTCTTCCATGATTTCCAGTGCTCTTAATGTGGCCGCAGCAAGAGGAGGACTGATTCCCACCGAGAAGACGAAACCAGGAATGTTGTAGCGCAGATAATCGATCAGCGTTTTCTTTCCTGCAAGATATCCACCACAGGTCCCCAGACCTTTAGATAATGTTCCCATATAGATATCCACATCGCCTTCTTTTAAACCGAAATACTCCTGAACGCCTCCACCATTTTCACCCAGCACACAAGCAGAGTGAGCTTCATCTACCATGAGGAAGCATCCATATTTCTTTTTCAGTTCTACAAAAGCAGGTACTGGAGCAATATCTCCATCCATGCTATAGACACCCTCAACGATAATGAGGACTTTTTCATAATCACGACGATAGAGTTTTAAGATCTCCTCTAAAGCAGCTACATCGTTGTGTGGAAAAGCTTTGGAAACAGCTGTAGAGAGCTCACATCCTTGGGTGATGGAGTTATGGCTTAGCGCATCATAGAGGATAAGATCTCCTTCACGACAGAAGTTCCCAACAAAGGTAACATTAGTAGAGTGTCCTCCAACAAGAACTAGAGAATCCTCTGTACCCTTCCACTTGGCAATTTTTGCTTCCAATTCTTTATGAACAGGTTTTTCTCCAGCAAGCAGTCTACTACCACTGGCTGAGGTACCGTATTGATCCACAGCTTTTTTTGCTGCTTCATTGACTCTTGGATCACCTGACATTCCCAGATAGTTATAGGATCCAAAGTTAAGTACCCGCTTTCCATCCATAACCGATGTATCGCGAAGTGCTGATTCATGTGCCACAAAATATGGGTTTCCATAGGTCTCTAGGACATCTTTTTCTTCATCCATCCTGGCTTTAAAGGCCAAGTATTCATGGCTCTCTTCAAAGGAGGTGATGGGTCCACGAGGTGTGATGCTTAGTTTCACACTTTCTTCGCCTGAAAGTTTTCTATAAATCAACTCAGAAAGTTCCGACACATTTGTACAGGAGAAATACTCCACATCACTAATCATGATCTGATAATGACGCTCTACTTCATTAAGGAGAGTCAGGCTGTTGAGACTGTCTCCACCTAGATCCAGAATAAAATGAGCATCTTCAGGAATTTCATCTGGCTCAAGGAAGAGCACCTTTGCGAACTCTTCTTTTAAGTGTCGTTTAATTTCGTTTAGTTCGTGTCCTCCAGGAGCAGCTTCTGGCTTTGCTTTACCCAAGAGTTGATCAAGGCGTAGGAAGTTATCTGGTTCATTTTCAAGCATCTCTTTGAGTTTTCCACGCTTTACTTTCATGGTGGCAGATAGAGGTGGAGCAACCTTGGATAAATAAACTTCTCGAACTTGTTTGTATACAGGAAGAGTGCGATTACGCTTCATAATGGATTCGCCTAAAAGCATTAGCTCTTCTTGTCCAGG
>CAMFGQ010000144.1 GCA_945950065.1 uncultured Clostridia bacterium | reverse complement strand
TGAGGGAAAACTCTTGCCTTGGGAAGAGATTGTAGAAGAGATTTTGAAGTATAGGGAAAACGATAAATAGGAAATGTCAACATGGCTTGAGAAGGAAATCCTTTAGCCATGTTTTTTTATTTTCGTTTCTCTTCTCATGGTTAGATGGAAAAGGGTCTTGTCATCAAAGCTATACATCCTATACACTGAAAGTAAGACAGTTCTCTCACGAAAAGGAGTAATCCGAGATGGCTTTATTATTGATTGCAGAAGACGACGGGGATATGCAAAAGATTATCCTAGACTATATGGAGCGACATGGACATACCTGCTGAACAGCTAGTGATGGCTTAGAGGCGGCAAATCTCCTCAACAATCATCCTGTTGATCTGGCGATTTTGGACATTATGATGCCCCATATGGATGGATATTCAGTGTGTCGCATTGCCCGTGAAAAGAACAATCTTCCCATTATTTTTCTAACAGCTAAGGGTGAAGAAGAGGATAAGTTGAGAGGCTATGATTGTGGTGCCGATGACTACATCACAAAGCCCTTTAGCCTTCGTGTTCTCTTAGCAAAAGTAAATGCACTCTTACGTCGCTCCATGACTGGTGACCAAGGTTCTTGTCTGCGTGGAGGGGGAATCTGGCTGATTCCATCAGAACGCAAAGTCATGGTGGATGAAAAGGAGATCGACTTAACCTATAAAGAATTTGAGCTCTTGCTTTTCTTTATGCAGAACAAAGGTCAAGTTTTCTCCAGAGAACAACTTCTCAATCGTATCTGGGGTTATGACTTTGAAGGAAGTAGCAGAACCATTGATACCCATATGAAAACCCTGCGGAAAAAGCTTGGTTCTGAGGGAAAGCATCTTGTTACACTGATTCGTTCTGGATATAAGTTTGAGGAGTAAACATGGAAGGCCTTCGTGCGTTGTTTCGATTAGATACCGTAAGAAAAAAAGTCTTGCTTCTTTCAAAAGTTGTGGGGATTATCATTGCCCTTGCTTATCTTGCATCAAAAAACTCTCAACTAGACTCCAGTCTTTCTTCACTGATTCTCTTAGTACCTTTGATTGTGGCTATTTTGGGGGTTGACTTCTATCTCGGCCGAGTCATTTCAGATCCTTTAACGAAACTCAACGAAACTGCTGCTCAAATGGCTGCATTGGACTTATCAGCACAGTGTAGCATTGAGACTAAGGATGAGTTTGGTGAGCTTTGTGGCAATCTCAACCACATGTTTGGAAAGCTTAAAGAGACACTTGAGGACCTAGAAACAACTAATCATCAACTAGAAGCCGAAATAAAGCGTAAACATCTTTTGCTTGAACAGAGTAAAGAATTGGTGGATCATTTATCCCACGAAATGAAAACACCACTAGGAATCATCCATGCCTATACTGAGGCACTTCAGGAAGCAAAAAGTGAAGAGAAAAAAGAAGAGTATAGAGAAGTTATACTCTCTGCAACAGAGCGTATGAACGCCATGTTGGTTTCTTTGCTTGATCTTTCTTCACTGGAAGCTGGCATCAGGAGCGCTTCTGATGAAAGCCTAGAGTTTGTTGAACTTGTAGAAACTGTTGCTGGACGTATTCTTCTTGATTTGGAGGATGAGGAACTCTTTAGCTATGAGCTACCAGAAGAAAGGATCTATCTGAAGGTGAACAAACATCGGATGGAGCAAGTGATCTCAAATCTTATCAGCAATGCTAAAGAACATAGGGAGCCAGGATCAAGGATCCATCTCAGAGTGGAAGATCGAGAAGATGAAGTGTTCTTTTCTATCTTTAACCAAGCCCCAGGGATTTCCCCTGAGGAAGTGGAACAATTGTGGACAAAGTTCTATCGTGGTAAAAAACAAATCAACCCTCGTTATGCTGGCTAAGGTCTTGGACTGGCCATTGTTGCACAAATCCTCTCTACCTATGGTGCAGACTATGGAGTGAAGAATCAAGAGGATGGTGTAGAATTTTATTTTCGATTTCCAAAAATACATAGCTAAACTTAGCTCAAACTTACTCTTACTGGGAGTAAGTTTTTTATTTCACCTCCATTTCACACCGGTATCATGGGGATTTCATTTCCATGTCCTAAACTGGTAAAAAAGGAGGTGAGCTTATATTTTTAGGGATCCAGTGGTATTGGTGGTTGGCGATTATCCTTGTTCTCCTTTCTATCCCTCTTAAACTGAAATTTTTGAGATGGTGGGGTAACAGAAATGAAGCCAAGGAGAAGTCTGGCAAATGGTGTGAAGAAGAATGATTGAGGTACGTGATCTAGTCTTCTCCTATAAAAAGGATAGCAGAAGACCCTAACTATCAAGGTCAACCTGGTCTGGGCACCTCCTACATAATCTTTAATGTGGATGTGAATCCTGTAGATGATCTTAATGTGCGTAAAGCATTGTCCCTTGCCATTGACAGAAATATGATCACAGATAAGATTCTCAGGGATGGTTCTGTCCCAGCTGCAGCTTTTGTTGCTCCAACCTTTAAACTTTCTGATGGAAAGAGCATGAGAAAGATGGATGCCAATGGAAAAGTCGAGGAAGAATTTGAAATCAATCCCTGGGCTGCAAAAGAAGAAGAAGCAAAAAAATATCTGGCCGATGCAGGATATCCAGATGGCGAAGGTTTCCCTGAGCTTGAGCTCCTTTATTCCCAACGTGGTAATGAATCTCTTATTGCAGAAGCACTCCAGCAAATGTGGGAAAAAACCTTAGGGATTAAGGTTAAATTGAAAGCAGAAGAGTGGAGTGTTTTTCTCGATACTAGACGTAGTGGTAATTTTGTTGTTGCCATGGGTGGATGGTCAGCTGATTACAATGATCCCATGACTATGCTTGCACTGTTTACATCAACTGGTCTCAACGACGCTCGTTGGAGATGGCAGAAGTATGAAGGTGATCGCGGTGATGATGTCTTAAATCCCGAAAACCAAGCATACGATGAAGCAGTCAATGTTGCTAGTGAAATCTCTGGTGCAGAACGTGATGAAGCAATGATAAAGGCTGAAAATATTCTCATGGAAAACATGGTTATTGCACCACTTTACTACTCACCTTACAAACATCTGATTAATTTCTCCAAAGTGGATGGCCCAGGTCGGATTCCTATCGGACAGTGGGACTTCCAATACTACAAAATGGTGCAATGACCTACGGTCAAGGGTGGATCCTACTAAGGGATCTACCCTTTTTTTACAACTGACTGGAGAGAAGGAGGTCATCCTTATCTTCTCCCACACCCCCGATCATGGGGTCAACATTTCCATGAAGGAAGCTAGCCCTGAGGATGGTGTCTCGTCCAAATCGATCACGTAG
>CAMFGQ010000143.1 GCA_945950065.1 uncultured Clostridia bacterium | reverse complement strand
TGGTCGATAACAATTCCTTTGGTGATGCTATTGATTCTTAACATTCTTCTACCCCCAAGAGTTTCATGATCAGGGCCATACGCACGAACATACCGAAGCGTACCTGATCGAAATAGACTGCCCGTGGATCTTCATCCACTTCAGGATGGATTTCGTTGACACGAGGTAGTGGATGGAGGATGGCTAGATCTTCTTTTGCGTTAGCGATTTTGCGATTATCTAAAATATAGCTGTCTTTCAAACGAATGTAGTCAGCCTCATTAAAGAAACGTTCTTTTTGTACTCTTGTCATGTAGAGGACATCCAGTTCGTTGATGACCTCTTCCAGTCGCTCAACTTCACGATAAGGAATTCCTTCTTTGTCCAGTTGAAGCTTTAAGTGGTTGGGGATTTGGAGTTCCTGGGGTGAGATGAAGATAAAGGTGTTTCCAGGATAGCGGCTCATGGCCTTGGTTAGGGAGTGTACTGTACGACCAAATTTAAGGTCTCCACACATTCCGATGACCATATTCTCCAGTGTACCTTTGGTTTCTGTAATGGTAAGTAGGTCGGTAAGGGTTTGTGTGGGATGTTGGTGTCCACCGTCTCCTGCATTAATGAGAGGAACGGGACACTGGCTAGCAGCTAGGTAGGAGGAGCCTTCTTTGGGATGGCGCATAGCCAGGATATCTGCGTAACTTCCTACGGTATGTACCGTATCCACTAGACTTTCTCCTTTAGTAGAGGAGCTACTTGCTGCTTCTGAGAAGCCCACTACTCTTCCGCCTAGACGGTTCATGGCTGATTCAAAGCTCAGTCTTGTTCGTGTGGATGGCTCAAAAAAAAGAGTCCCTAGCAGCTTTCCATCACATGAATGGGAAAAGCGCTCAGGACTCGAAACGATTTTTTGAGCCAAAGAGATAATGGATTGAATTTCGTCAGTGCTAAAGTCTTCCGTATTGATCAAGTTTCTACCTTTAAGCATGGTTACCTCCTTGGACATTTCCTAACAGAGAAAATACCATATTTCTAAGTAATATGCAACTGAAAAATGATAAAAAATGGCCTTTGCATCTCGTTATCTTTCTGACGAGCGAGGAGACTTCTTGAGACACTTTATCTTTCAAGGCTCTCAAGAAGTTCTTTCACTTTCTTTTCAATGGTAAAGATCGTCTCTAGAAACTCTTTATCGGGCTTACCCGTTGGATCTTCAAGTCCCCAGTCCTCTATGTCCACTTCATAAGGGAAAACAGGGCATACCACGTTGCACCCCATGGTAATGAGATGATCAACTTCAGGAATGTCGTCAATGAGCTTTGGTCGTTGTGTCTTTTCCATATCAATTCCAAAGTGTTCTTTCATCAGACGTACTGCATCCTGATTGATTCTTTCTACAAGCTCAGTGCCTCCAGAATACACTTCTACCTTGTCTTTGCCATTGGCCTTGGCAAAGGCTTCTGCAATTTGACTCCTACAGGAGTTGTGAACACAGATAAAAGCAAGTCGTTTTTTCATAAGCATACCTATAGAATTTCTTGGAGCATCTTTTTCAACTCATCTCTTGGTGGTACTCTTCCTGCAAAAAGGACTTTTTCATCTACGACAAGTGCAGGTGTTGACATGACGCCGTATTGAATGATTTCTGCTAGATCCGATAGATGAATCACGGGTTCGTCCTTGCCTAAATCTACCAAGACTTCCTTTGTTAAACGCTCCAATTGATCGCATTTTGCGCAGCCTGTTCCTAAGACTTTGATACGCCCATCGCTAGCTTTATTCACTGCAGTGCTCGTTTCGTTTTCGCTTAGGTCTTGATTTTTTTTCTTTGAAAACAATTTCATTTTTCCTCCTAAAGGACACTCTGTTGCAAGAGATTAAATAGATAACCGACGAGAATAATACCTAGGGTACAAATAGCAATAAACAGGGCCAATAGTTTTGGTTTCACAGCCTTCTTGAGCATAACAAGAGAAGGTAGACTCAAGGTCGTTACAGCCATCATAAAGCTCAGGACAACACCTAATTTTGCTCCTTTAGTCAGGAGAGCTTCCGCAATGGGAATGGTGCCGAAAATATCTGCATACATTGGAATGCCGATGATGGTTGCCAGGATGACGCCAAAGGGATTGTTACCACCCAAGGCTTTTTCGACCCAGCCCTGAGGAATCCAGTTATGAATAAATGCACCGATCCCAACTCCTATGAGTATATAGGGGAATACTTTGGTAAAGGTATCTTTCATTTGTTCTTTTGCATAGAGAAGCCGGTCTCTTTTGCTTAGGCTTTCCTCTTCTTGATCGAAGGCCTTGGCGGTGAGGATGAAGTCTTCAACATAACGATGCATGTTCAGTTTTTCAATGAGAAGTCCACCAAGAACTGCAATTACAAGTCCCAAGACGACATAGAGAACCGCTACTTCAAGGCCAAAAATACTCATAAGCAATACTAAGCTTCCAAGATCCACCATGGGTGAAGATATCAAAAAGGAAAAGGTAACACCCACAGGTAAACCAGAACTAGTAAAACCGATAAACAGAGGTATAGAGGAGCAGGAGCAAAAAGGTGTTACTGTTCCAAGAAGAGCAGATATAATATTGGCCCATATCCCTTTAAATTTACCTAGAATTTTCTTGCTTCTCTCTGGTGGGAAATAACTCTGGATGTAGGATATACCGAAGATAAGTGTACACAAGAGGATGGAAATCTTTATGACATCATAGAAAAAGAACTGTAGACTCCCTCCCAAAGGTGTAGAAAGATCAAGCCCGATAGATTGGAGAAGACTACCCACCAAATCATTCAACCACTTCATTCCCAAGAGTTGTTTTTGAATAAAACTTCCAAGTTCGCCCATATTTGCACTGCCTTTCATATCAATTTATTTTGATGTATAGAGGATTTTTTAAGTCATCTATTGAAGATGACCTAAAGAGGCTTTGTCAGTTGATCAAGAAGAGTAATGATGTTTTGCCTTCCTTCTTCATTGATGCTGTAATGCGTCCATTTCCCATCTTGTCTTGCATGAACAAGTCCTGACTCTGAGAGGATTTTCATATGATAGGAAAGTCCCGATTGGGAGAGAGCAAGATCCTCAAGTAGAACACAGGCACACTTTTCTCCTCCTTTGAGGAGATCAATAATCTGCAAACGTTTTTCATCTGCTACTGCCTTGAGTATTGTTGTTCCTTTAGTGATCTCTTGCTTCACGGATAAACCTCACATCAAATATTCTTGATATAAGTCTAGTAAATTCTAGAGCAGAAGTCAAGAAAAAAATAGGTACACAAACAGTGTACCTAACTTAAGCGAGCAAGTCCCATATTGAGTTCGTAGTATTTCCCTTTTTGCTCCA
>CAMFGQ010000142.1 GCA_945950065.1 uncultured Clostridia bacterium | reverse complement strand
AAGAAAAAAGCATGGGAAATCCTAGCTGAAGATGCACCCATGCACATTATGGACATACCCCAGATGAAACGTCCCCAGGACTTTGAAAAATGGGAAAATGAAATCAAAGGCTACATTGAAAAACTAGAAGAACTCACAGGGAACAAAATTACCGAAGAGTCTTTAAGGGATGCCATTGTACTCATTAACAACAAACGTCGTGCCCTACAACGATTGAATAACTTTAGAAAACTAGACAAAGTTCCCATTAGTGGACGGGATGCACTACTCATTCATCAGATTGCTTTTTATGATGACCCAACACGCTTTACGCAGATGCTGACCAAGCTAAATGATGAGCTTGAGAAGAGAGCAGAAGAAGGCGTTTCTGTCTATGAAGAAGGAACTAAACGTATCCTCTTAACAGGAACACCACTGTCTATCCCCAACTGGAAAATCCATCAAATCATCGAAACAAGTGGCGGAGCAGTGGTTGGAGAAGAAATGTGTACAGGCGTACGTTATAGTGAAGCATTAGTTGAAGAAGAAAACAAAGACATGGATGAGATGGTCAAGAATCTTGCGGAACGTTATCTTGGCCACATAAACTGTGCTTGCTTTACGCCCAATACTGCGCGCATAGATGACATTCTTCGTCTTGCTAAAGAATACAATGCCGATGGTGTGATTGATCTCAATCTCAAGTTCTGTAACATCTACGATACCGAAGGCTTCTTCGTGGAAAGAGAACTACGAAAAGCTGGTATTCCTGTTCTTGGTATCGAGACCGACTATACCGATGAAGATGCCGAGCAACTAAAAACACGTATCGGTGCCTTTATAGAGATGCTTGGATAATGAAGCTCTACTATCTTCTTATGCCTGATTCTCCTTCTACCATGAAGCTCCAAGAGCATCTCCTAAAGGAAGGGATCAAGAGTACGCTTGCTCCCACCCCTAGGGAAGCGGATCACTGCTGTGGTGTATGCATTCTCTACCGTAACCCTGATGACAAAGTGAAAATCCAGGAGGTGCTGGAACGAGAAGGTATTGCCAGTGATGGTTTTTGGGAAGGTGAGGATAGAAGAGATCCAAAACGAAATAAGTTTCTTTAAAGAGGGGAGCCACAGCCTTTTACGGTCTGTGGTTCCTTTTTGAGAACAGCAGAAAGATGTTAAATATTTACAAAGTGTAATTTTATAAAGAAGTGGTATAATCTAAATTACATGTTAAAAAATAAGAGGAGGAAACAAATGAAAAAAAAGTTATTATTAGTCTTATCCCTTCTTCTGATCTTTACTCTAGCCGCATGCTCACCAGCTGAGGAAGCTCCAGCTCCAGAGAATGTGGAAGAAACTAAAGAAGCGACAGAAGAGCCAGCAGAAGAACCAGCTGCTGAAAACGAAGCTGAAGAGTCTGAAGAAGCTGTCGATGAAGAAGGTGGCACCATGGTGTTTGCCATTGGCTCAGATCCAACCATCGTCAATCCGCTTTATGCAGATGACCGCGTATCTCTAACCATCGCTAAGCCACTTTTTGAAGCTCTTTATGATGTGAAAGGTGAAGATGTGACCTATGTCTTAGCTGAGTCCATGGAACCCTCTGAGGACTATCTAAGCTACACATTGAAACTAAAAGAAGGCATCAAATGGCATGATGGAGAAGAATTCACTGCAGATGATGTGATCTTTACTCTTGAAACAGTGTTGAATCCTGATCAAGGAGCTAAGTATCGTTCCAATCTACTCTTTGGTGAGGAAGAACTAAAATTCGAAAAAGTGGATGAGTACACGGTACAATTTACACTTCCTGAAGTCAACATTCCCTTTGTGAATACCATTGCTTCCATCCGTCCCATTCCAAAGCATATCTTTGAAGGACAAGAAGATGTAGGTAAAGCAATCGCTAACCAATCACCTGTTGGTACAGGGGCTTTCAAATTCTCTGAACACAAGAGCGGTGAAACCTATACACTGGTACGTAATGAAGAGTACCATGGAGAGAAAGCAAAACTAGATAGCATCGTCTATCGTGTCATTGCTGATCCCAATGCGACGCTCTTAGCCCTTGAAAAGGGTGAGATCTCTGCAGCCTATATTCAAAGCAACACCTATGATCAGTTCAACAACAATGACAATTTTGATCTTTACACCTATGACGAGGGAATGGTCACCACCGTCTTTATGCGTGTCGCCAATCCTAAACTGGAAGATGTGCGTGTTCGTCAAGCCATCGCCTATGCTCTTGATAAGAAAACATTGATTGATGGTGCCTATGGTGGAGAGACCTTTGCGAAACCAGCCTATTCCGTTTTCTCCAACAACACTGCTTACTACACTGAAGATGTAGAGAAATTTGAGCAAGATCTAGACAAAGCTAAAGCTCTCCTAGAAGATGCGGGCGTTGATTCGCTTGATCTAATCTTTATGTATACAGCAGGTAACACCAGACAAGAAAAAGAAGGTGTTCTGATTCAAGAAATGCTAAAAGAAGTCAACATCAATGTAGAACTTCTGCCTCTAGAGAGAGGTACCTTCATTGAGAAACTTCTTGATCGCGAAAACATGGACTTTGATATTGCGGCTAATGGCTATGTAATGGGAACACAACCCTATGGCTACATGTCTCTTTTCTTAGGAGATAGCCAAAATAACTTCAGTGGTTATAACAATCCAAAAGTGGATGAACTCTTTAAGCAAGGTGCTAAAGAAACCGATGAAGCAAAGAGAAAAGAAATCTTTGAAGAAGTTCAACGCATTCTGGCTGAAGAAGTTGTTCAGTACTCCATTGTGAATACCAACTCCATTGTTGCTGTGAACAAGGAGTTCAAGGGTATTGAAGAAGCGGTACCTGCTCCTATTCACATGTTCGATTACTTGAGCAAAATTCACAAATAAGAAGAGCAAGGGAGGAATCGCCAGAAGTGGCGATTTCCTCTTTTTAACGGAGGTCATATGCTGAGATTAATATTACGGCGCTTGTTTCAAGCTATCCCTATGCTCATTGCCGTATCACTACTCTCATTCTTTTTAATTCGGATTGCACCAGGAGATCCAGTGACGGCTTACATTACACCAGAGTCACAGCCTGAAGACATTGAACGCATGAGAGAGAAAATGGGACTCAATGATGACATTTTCATCCAATACTTGCGCTGGGCAAGGGAAATACTTAGAGGTGATTGGGGAAATTCTTATTCCAATCATCAACCTGTCTTAAAGCAAATAACACAGCGCATTCCAGCTACCCTAATGCTTATGGGTACGGCCATGCTAGTGTCGATTCTTGCGGGGACCATCTTGGGAGTTCTTTCTGCCATGAATCAGGGAGGATTCTTTGATCGAATGGTCACTTTCCTGTCTTATTTTGGTATCTCCATACCAAGCTTCTGGCTTGCCATGGT
>CAMFGQ010000141.1 GCA_945950065.1 uncultured Clostridia bacterium | reverse complement strand
AAGCCCTATGGATTGATGATAAAGGATCGGTAAAAACACAGGAAATCTTTAGAACTGAGCCAAGGGATCCAGAAGTAATCAAGGAGAGCTTTGGGGTGATAAGTGGAAGCTATCATATTTCTCTTGTTGAAAAAAAGGGAGAAGAGGGGACACCTGAAAAAGAGTGGAGTTTGGTTCTCTATCCCGGTACAAAATAGCCCATCATTCTATAAGAGCTCTTCGAGATGAAAGATCAATGAGAAAAGGCCTTACCTAACTGGAAGGCCTTTTTGTATACAGAAGTTTGCTTATTCTTGATCTAATAGTCTCTTCGCAAGGGTCACATAAAAGAGCTCGGGACTCTGCCCTGGGCTCAACCTGGACACTTGACCATCACCGGTCTCCAGAACAATCCATCCTCCTTCCTTCTTTTCAGCTAAGTCTAAGCTATAGAAGGGTGAGGGGAGGGAATTGTATTTTTTGAGTAGATCTTCGGGAGGTTGATTATCAGGAAAATCCTGACCACTGTCGGGATGTAAGGAGAGGAGCTCTCCTTTTAGAAAGAATGCACGGTACTCATTGGTGCGACCCCTCTCATCGGTTTTTAAGTCTAGATATTCCTTGACGCAAAGACCACCTGTCAGGTATTCACCACGTATCTTATAGAAGATGTTCATATAGGTATCGAATTCTTCCTGGGTTATCTGCTGATCAAAGAAGGTCGGAAATTTACTCCCCTTTACTGCCTTGACATCATCTTTTACCATAAAGCGCTGAAACTCTTTGGTGATCTTGTTCACGTCCACATGTTCTCCCGGCTCAAAATACATGGTGGGAGCTGTATCTTCCTTAATCAGTGGATAGGCATTGGGAAAAAGATGCAAAGTACTATACTCCTTTGGAGTCGTAAGTAGCTGGATGTGCATCTTGCTTAGGCTTTCATAGAATTTTTTGTAAGCGTCGGGCTTCATCATCCATCCACGATAAAGGGCTTGCTGAATGGGTTCTTCTGGAGTTAGGGTAAGCTTAAACTTTTTCTTTCGAAACCACGCCTCATAATCAAAGACTGCCAGTTGGAGTCCTGGTGTTTCGGCCACGATCTTGGCCTCATCCTCAAGATCAGGATCAACCTGATGATGTTGAATGTAGCTGGATGGAAACAAAATTGTGATCATAGGATACCTTTCTTTCGATCTTATCAGTTATCCATAGATTACCCCACTTTTTCTTCTCTTTCACACAAAAAGTGAAGAAGCATGGTAGCAGAAAAGGAGGTCGGGTAAGAATCAGCATGGAGGCGATCATGGAAACATTTAAAGATTATATCTCGGCCATTGAAGAGGGCAACAAGCGAGAGAGAACCAAGGAAGTCTTGACATGGGTCAAGGACAACTTTCCTCAATTGGATACAAGAATTGCATGGAATCAGCCCATGTTTACCCATGAGGGTACCTTTATTCTTGGTTTTAGTATAGCCAAGGGCCATCTTGCTGTAACTCCTGAACCAGCGGGCATTAGAGAGTTTACCAAAGAGATCGAAAAGGCAGGGTATTCTCAAACCAAAATGCTCTTTCGCATCCCTTGGGATGCTGAAGTAGATTATGAGCTGTTAAAGCAGATGATTCTCTTCAATTTAGAAGAGAAGAAAGGATACAAAACCTTTTGGAGAAAGTAAAAGCTCCTAAAATGAGGAGCTTATAAGTGCTTTCTAAAAAAGGAAACCCAGTTGCTAAAGGCAACTTTCTCAGCCTGTTCATCACCCAGCTCTTCTCTCAGGAGTTGGATTAGTCCAGGTAACTCGCTGTGGGTAGGGATAACATCTTCTCTTCCTGGAGTGGGTCCACTAAAATGCTCAAGGCAATGACACAGATCAAGACCTAGGCCTACCTTATCGGAGCCTAGTTTTTTTAGTAGATAAGCTACATGGGCAACATAGTCTTCAGGTGAAGAGGTTTTTCCATCCCGGGTGATGATGAAGTGAGCACCATTCACCCCTAAACAGAACTCTCTGTCGCGCAGTATCTCTAGATCCTCATCCTTAATGCAACGATTGGTGGGAGTTAAGCTGTAGGCATTAGAGTGGGAAGCGATAAAGGGAATCTTTAAGTTCATGACATCCTCAAAGGACTCTTGACTTAAATGAGAGGCATCCACAATGATGCCCAGCCTATTGGCTTCCTCAATCAGTTCAAAACCTAGTTTGGATAGACCACCTTTTTTTAAGTTTCCATCAAAGTCACAGCCATCAGCATAGATGTTTCGTCTACTCCAGGTAAGGCCCATAAGGCGTACTCCTAGCTCATAGAAGAGAATCAGGTCTCTTGGTCTGTAAAGTGGCTCTGCTCCTTCAAAGGAGAGGAGAATGCCGATTTTGTCGGAGGAAAGACATTCTTCTAAGTCTTCCTTAGATTTGACCAGCATCATCAACTCAGGTGTTTCTCTTAACTCCTCGTAGAGACAGCCAATTTGCTCCATGGCCGAATAGAAGGGGTCGTGCAATTGCTCGCCTTCCAAAAACAAAGAGGCAATGAGGAGCTTCACTTTTCCTTTTTCTAAATGTGGATAGAGTTCTTCTTTAAAAACATGGGTTTTCCCACGATTTCTTTTATAAGCAATAAGACTTAATAGATCAAAATGTGCATCGAATACCTTCATATACACCTCCTTGTTCATCATAACAAAGTGTTCTCTACTTGTGAAGGTAAGTTTACAAAGAGTCTATAAATCGCACTGGTCTATAATTATAAACTATGCTATACTTTAAACAAAGATGATCACCAATGAAAAGGAGATGGCCATGCTGAAGATCGTTATTAAGTATCTGAAGGGAAGGCGTGGAATCAGGGACTTACTTACCCTAGTGATCTTTTTGTCCTTCCTCTTCATGTTGTCGGCACTCATCTTTTTCTACAATCAAGGTGTTAACGCCCAGAAAGGGAGAGAAGAAACCTTTGGAATCTGGGAAAATGCGCTTTATTTAAATGATGCCGACACCGTCGAGAATCTACTGAACCTCCCAGAAATTACAAGCTCAGGTCAATCAAGAATTGTCGGTCACACTACATACTATGGACTCCTAGGAACCATCAATGAAGACCTCGAAAAGATGGGCAACTTTCGGCTGAAAAAAGGTAGGATGCCAACAGGGCTAGATGAGATCGTCATTGAGGAAAAACAACTTCTCACCTTGGGAAAAGACTTTCAGCTCGGAGAAGAAACCGTTGTTGCCATTGAGATCAAAGAGGAAGAGAATGCTGCGCTAGCAGAAGAAGAAAAGGGTCGTCGCATTATCTATGATGACATTAAAGCAAAGCTTGAGGCCTACTTTAAAGAACATCCCCAGGCCCAGCAAGAGGTTTTAGAAGGTTTTAGCCGCCACTATGTGAGAGAGATTACAATGACATCCTTGCAACAGGGAGGCCTGACTACTCTCTGCGTATTCTTCAACGA
>CAMFGQ010000140.1 GCA_945950065.1 uncultured Clostridia bacterium | reverse complement strand
GGCTCCTTATTCTATAGAGACTTTTACCACTTTACACAAAATATTTTATACTACCATTAACAACAAACATTGAGAAATAGAAAACAATATACGTCATTTTCCATCATTATTCACTTATCCCTTGAAGAAATATGAAGTTTATGCTAGAATTGATTTGACGAAAATGAAAAGATAATACAGTTAATCTCCTTCATTGGTGGAGTGTCAGGAATCTTTAGGGTAAGGGGTTTCCTGACACTCCTGTATTTATTGACACTTTTTCAAAAAAAGAGGAATCTGGCCTAGGGTTTAGGCTGGATTCCTCTTTTCCTTACTTCCTGTTTAAGGTTTTGATAGTGAATTTGATTTCCAAAAGCGAGAAGAGTGGCTTTCTTTGCTTCAGGGCTGAGATCTGATTCTCGAAGAGATTGGGAGAAAAGTAAAGTTCCTTGGCTAATGGCGGGTAAGTCGAGATAGAAACTTTCTCCATCGTAAAAACTCAACCTAATCTCATCCTTTCCAGGGTGGGCATGGGTAAGGAGTACATCGTCATAGAGCCGATGGTGGATTTCGTGTTGGAAAGAAGGTGTTCTTTCCACAATGAACTGTGTAGCCAATACATCTTCTTTATTGTGGAGGAGAAGCTTCTCCTTCTGAAGACTCTTTTTCTCTTCTTGATAACGCTGAAAGAGATCCACCCAGTCCCTTCCTGAGAGGAGATCTTTTCGTCTATAGCCGACTTTTTTCTCCTGTGCCTTGAGGCTTAACCCTCCAGTAGATTTTTCTCTTTTAAGATGGCGATAGAGGTCAAAGCCTCTTTGAGGAGGATAGTGAAAGTCCATATGATGATGGACCAGTCTCTTGTTAAGAAAGGGGAGGTCAAAGGAGTCACCATTATAGTGCACACAGTAGAGATAGTCCTTGCTCATTTTGAAGAAGTGAAGAAGGAGCAGTAGCTCATCACGTGGATCTTCTATCATGTGTTGCTCCAACATCCACTGCTGCTCTTCTTGATAGGCATAGGTAATCATGGCGACTTCATGGTATTTGGGGGAGAGGCCAGTGGTCTCAATGTCAAAAATAAATCCCCTGGGCAAAGAAAGTTGGCTAGGAAAACTTTCCTTTAGGACATACATGTATAGTCGTCACTTTCCATAATCAGTCGCAGTTCATCAGGATCCTGTGTATAGGCAAGGGCCAACATCAGCTTAATTCTCGTTTTCTGCCCATTGAGATTGGTGCCAAAAAAAGCTCCCTTGTCACGGATTCCTTTTCCACCACCATCATAGCCATAGGTTCCTAGAACTCTTCCCGAGGGGCAACGAGAAACAATGGTCACCACACAACCTTTTTCAATGGCATCCTCGATGGCATCAACGGCTAGTGGAGGTAGATTACCTCTTCCCATGGCTTCAATCACGATTCCTTTGGCTCCCTTTTCCACCAGAAAGTCGATAAGACTTCGATCCATGCCTGCATAGCTCTTTAAGAGATAGACTTCTTCTACGTAGTGATCAACGAGAATTTGACCATGGTGAAGGCGTTCTCTGAAAAAGAGAACTTCATTGTTATCAACAATGCCAAGAGGTCCAAATTCCACAGACTTAAAGGTATCCAGGCTTAATGTATTGGTCTTGGTGACTTCTCGTGCTGCATTGACTTCGTTGTTTAAGACCACCAAAACGCCCTGTCCCATGCTCTGGGGACTCTTAACCGTTACGATGGCTGAGGCCAGATTACTGGGGCCATCATAGCCTAATTCAGAGGCGTTTCTCATGGCTCCTACTAGGACAATAGGTTTATGTGTTTTAATGGTTAAATCAAGGAAATAGGCTGTTTCTTCAAGGGTATCGGTACCATGGGTAACGATGACTCCCATGATGTCATCTTGTGCCACTTTTTGTTGGATGAGTTGTGAGAGTTCCATCATTTTTTGGGGATCCATTTGAGGGCCTGGAAGTTCACCAAAGTTATGGACTTCAATGTCTCCATACTCATCAATGTCTTTAATCATCCCCAAGATTTCTGAACTGCTTAGACTGGGAACTGCTGCTCCAAGACGTGCATCAATGGTCATACTAATGGTACCACCTGTGAAGATCACTAGAATTTTGCTCATGATTGTCGCTCCTTTACAATTTTACCCATCTATTATACCATGAGAAAAGAATTAAGGAGTGTAGGATGTATCTAGATCATGCAGCGACAAGCCCTTGTTCTCAAGAGATTCTTGATGGACTGGCTGAGCTTGCCAAAAAATCTGCTTATAACCCTTCCTCATCTCATCAGATGGGGATTGAGGTGCGCAACGAAATCAACAAGACAAGAAAAAAACTTGCTTCCATGTTAGGCTGTCATGAAGATGAGGTCTACTTTACTTCTGGTGCAACGGAGTCCAACAACATGGTACTAAAAGGGCTTAAGAAAAAAGGCCATGTGATTTCATCGGCCATAGAGCATGACTCTGTTGAAAATAGCCTTCTTGATCTTGAAAAGCAAGGTTATCGCATAACGCGACTTCCCCCAGAAAAGTTAACCACAGAGGGAGTCATGGATGCACTCTGTGATGACACAGTGCTTGTGAGCATCATGGCAGTCCAGAATGAACTGGGCTCTATCTTTCCCCTCATTGGATTAGGGAAGGAGCTAAAAAGAAGAAAGATACTCTATCATCGCGATGGAGTACAGGCCTTTGGAAAAATTCCCTTTCATGTAGAAGAAGAACAAGTTGATTATGCCAGTTTTAGTGCTCATAAACTGGGTGGTCTCAAGGGACTGGGTATGCTCTATGTGCGCAGAGGAGCGGAGCTAGAGCCACATCTTCATGGTGGACATCAAGAAAAGGGAATGCGACCAGGAACAGAGAACACCCTAGGTATTCTTGTGTTGGGTGAAGTTTTAAAGACTCTAGATCTTCACCGAAACTTTGATCAAGTCCATACACTAAATACAAAACTAAGGGAGGGAATCCAAGAACTGGGTGGACATCTGCTCAGTGATGCAGATGCTAGTCCCTACATTCTTGGCGCAAGTTTTGGAGTTCCCGGAGAGGTCCTCCTTTCAGCTCTGTCTTTAAAAGGTGTCTACGCCTCGGCTGGTAGTGCCTGTCGTCAAGGTAGTCATCACGAAGCAAGGGTCTTGCCCTATCTAGATAAAGACTTAAGAGCTGGCTTTGTTCGGTTCTCCCTCTCTACTCAAAGCACAGAAGAGGAAATGGATTCTTTCTTGAACATCTTAGAGAACACTCTAATAGAATTAAAGAGGTATGTATGAAATTACTCCTATTAAAATATGGCGAAATTGGCTTAAAGGGAAGAAATAGACGTTTTTTTGAAAATCAACTCATTCAAAACATGAAAAAAAGGCTTGAAGGCTTTGAGTACAGGTTGGATATAGAAATGGGGAGAATCTATGTGCATTATGACGATCCTCAGATACCTCTGATTTTAAAAGATACCTTTGG
>CAMFGQ010000139.1 GCA_945950065.1 uncultured Clostridia bacterium | reverse complement strand
CCATAGAACTCAATGGTTCCAATGTCTGCATGAAGAATCTCTGTGCTCTTTTCGATTTGCTCTTTTTGCTCAGGAGTGAGGCTCTCATAAGCTACATCACTCATGGCGATGAAGTTCTTTCCATCTTTTCCTTTGAGCTCAAGGGTATTTCCTAGGAATTTTTTTACTTGCTCAAGGGTAATCTCAATCACGTTGTTTCCACCCTTAACAAGAGATTCTCTTACTCTTTCACGATCTTCTTCTACAACCGCATCTAAACAGATGAGGACATTTTCTCCACCAATACCCATGAGTACGTTGGTGTGATAAATGGGAACATTGTCTTGGAAGGATCTAAAGAAAACTGGCTCATGGCCTGTATCTTCACAGAACTTAACAAAGAGTTCTTTGTCTGCTCTAGGTGAAAGTGTACAGTAGGCCACTTTATTCTTGCGGTCAATTACCATGGATCCCGTACCTTCAAGAATTTGCTTTCTCTTGTTGTTACGGCTATAGTCGATGATGCTAAAGAGTTCTCTGTCAGCTTGTTTCTTATCGACAATCTCTTCTACCTGATCTCTGAATTTAGCAATCTCCATTTGTCTGTTTTCAGCAAACATGGGATAAACTACCATAAGGCCACCCTCGTGGGAGCTAAACCAGTTGTTCGGGAAGATACTATCTGGGGTAGCAGGATCTGGAGTATCTTCAAGAACATTGACTTTTACTCCTCTTTCTTCAAGTTGAGCAACAAGACCATCAAATTCTTTTAGTGCTCTTTCTTGAACAACTGCTGGATCCTTATCATCTACGTTTTGGTAGAGATTGTTCACAGCTGTTTCTTCATTGTACTTGAATCCTACAGGGCGGATCATGACGACTTCATCTGCTGTGTGTTGATACATTCATTCCTCCATATATATTTAATCAAAAATGATTTTTTTACTTTGTTATGTTGATCTTATTCATAAACCGTGGGTCTGGCAATGCCAAACCCACGATCATGTCTTACATTGTCAATAAATCCAACTGATTATAAAGAGTTATCATTAACCTCTTTTATAAAGCTGAGGATTATTGAAGAATTCCTTCTTCAAGTCGACAACTTCACCACTGAGTGCGACAAGTCCAATCATGTTGGGGATGATGATGGATGCTAGGAGTATATCTAGGAATTGATAGATAAATTCGAGATCTAGATAAGCACCTGCAATAATCGCTGCTAGATACACAACCACCATGACATTACCAAACATCGGTCCAAAGAGGAATTCTGCTTGTGTCTTTCCATACCATGCAATAACAGTAATGGTAGAAAGAACAAACAAGAAAATACTTATCGTAACGATGGCTCCACCTAGCCCATCACCAAGAAGTGCTTGGAAAGCTCTAGCTGGCATACTGGCTGCTTCTGTTCCTGGGATTGTTTCATAAAGTCCAGTAACAAGAACAACAAGTGCAGTAACTGTACAAACAATCAGTGTATCAACGACAATCTCAAAGATTCCCCACATAGCTTGACGTACGGGGTGGTCTGTGATAGCACCACTGTGTGCGATAGGAGCTGTACCCATACCAGCCTCATTGGAGTAAACACCACGTGCTGTACCCCAACGTATGGCTTGTGCCACCATGGCTCCACCGAAGCCACCTACGGCTGCAGCTGGAGTAAATGCATGTTTGAAGATCAGTCCAAATGCATGGGGTAGATTGCCAATATTTGAAATGATGATAGCCAGTCCACCAATTAAGTAGAGTAGTGCCATAAAGGGAACGAGTTTCTCTGTAAATTGACCAATTCTTTTAAGTCCACCAAAGACCACAAGACCGACAAGAACGACAAGAAGTAGAGCAATAACGATCTTAGGAATATTGAGTGTTCCTGCTGTTTGTACTGCAGAAAGGGATTGGGTTGCAATAGAGGGAACAAGCTCGATCATAAGGAAAAATGCAAAAATCCAGCTAAGAGCTTTTCCTACAGGACCTTTAATTCCTCTTAAGTAATACATAGGTCCACCTACATATTCGCCTTCTTCGTTCTTTTCACGATAGCGAATACCTAGGACAATCTCCGCAAATTTAGCGGCGCAACCAATCAGAGCAACAACCCACATCCAGAACACTGCACCAGGTCCACCAAAAGCGATCGCAACAGGTACACCAACAATGTTGGATGCTCCAATGGTTGATGCTAAAGCTGCAGTAGCCGCCTGGAAGGGAGTTACCGTTCCTTCACCTTCTTGCTTGTGGAAAATTTTTCCAAAGGTTTCTTTCATTGCAAATGGAAAATATACGAATTGAAAAAAGCCGAGACGAATGGTTAAAAAGAGTGATCCACCGACGAGAATGACCAGCATGGGAATCCCCCATAACCAGTTTGAAAAATCTAGTATTGCCTTTAAAATACCGTCCATATAAGCTCCTCCTCCTTTTCTTATTTTCGGGGATGCTTCCCCAGATAAGAGCTTACTTCATAAGTCGCAATATCGGTGCCAGTAATACCTATATTTATTATATGTTTTGTATGAAGAAATAATAGCCTATTTCTAACGCTTTCAAGAGTTCTTTGTGAATGATTTGTTAATATCCACCCTTCCATCTTCTCTGAAGCAAAAAAATCCCCCTCGCGAAGAAAAATATTTTTCTTCCAAGGGAGACTTTTTTTCTTATTCTTGATCATACTCTTCCTCAATAGAGTAAGTATCAATCTTATAACGTAAGGATTGTCTTGATATCTTCAATTTCTCTGCAGCTGCCTTTAACGAATCACTACCTTTAAGGGCCCTCACAATATGCCCCACTTCAAACTCCTTCAGGGCCCGGTTCAAATCAAACTCCCCTGAGGGGACCTTCTCCTGAGCGAAGAGATAGCTAGGAACATCATCAAGACCAATGTACTCACCTTCAGCAAAGTTAAAAGCACTCTCAATGGCGTGTTTTAGCTCACGTACATTTCCTGGCCATGCATAACTCATAAAGGCTTCCATGACCTGCTTGTCGATGCCTTTGATTTTGGCATTCATCTGATGATTATAACCCTCAACAAAATAGTCGACCAAAAGAGGAATGTCATCTCTTCGATGACGAAGAGGTGGGATCTCAAGGAGGATTACAGAGAGTCGATAGAATAAATCCCTCCTTAGTTTACCCAGTTCCACTGCCTTAAGGGGTTCCTCATTCAATGTGGTGACCAAACGTACATCAATGCCCACGGAATCACTTCCGCCAATCTTTCGTATGCTTCTAGATTCTGTAGCACGAAGAAGCTTACTCTGTAGATTGATGTCCATGGAGTTGATCTCATCAAGAACCAAAGTACCCTTATGGGCCATCTCAAAGAGGCCAATTTTTTCTTCAGCTCCCGTAAAACTACCCTTTGTCGTTCCAAAGAAAATGCTTTCCCCTAAGGTTAGTGGAATCGCTGAGCAGTTCTGCGCAACAAAAGGATTATGTGTACGGTAAGAATGGTTGTGGATGGACTGAGCAATCAATTCTTTTCCTGTTCCCGTTTCCCCCCAGATCATAACAGGTGAGCTTGTGCGTGC
>CAMFGQ010000138.1 GCA_945950065.1 uncultured Clostridia bacterium | reverse complement strand
TTTTGGGAGCTTTTAAGAGAACTCCCCTTAAATCAAATTACGGTGATCCTCCTTTGTGAAAGGGCGAATGTCAATCGACAGACCTTTTACTACTACTACCAAAATGTAGTGGATCTTCTAAAAGATGTGCTCTTTGAAGAAATCTATGATGAAGTGTCAAAGGGCAGTGCTTATGATACCTGGAAACATGGCTTTCTTACCACCACAACCTTTCTTTCAGAAAACCATCTGATCTTTCTAAACATCTACTATTCCAGCTACTGGGAAGAAGTGAACAACTTCTTGACCGAAAAATCCAATGCCCTCTTGTTGGGGGTCATCGATGAGTGTATTCGTGATACACAAATTCGTGTAGCCGAGGAAGACAAGAAGTTTATGGTTCACTACTATCGCGTTCTCTTTAACACCATTATGACCGAGTGGGTTAAGGGGGGAATGAAATACACCCCTGAAGAACTCCTCTCTAAAATGGAGAAACTTGCTGATGGGACCATCTGCATGGCGCTACAGCGCTTTGCCAAAGACTAAAATTATACATTTCTGGAAAGATGTCTAAAGACTGCAAGCACCCTTTGTCCTACAATAAAAGTATCATAAAAAAAGGGAGGCTAGCATGTTTACATTCAACTATGCAGCCGGCGCAACTACTTTTTCTGCTTTAGGAATGTGGTTGGTTGTCCTTGCTGCATTATTTCTTTTTAACGAATTCTCAAGACGCTCAAAAGCCGGAGCATTTTTTAGTTTTATTATTCTTCCGGCAGTTCTATCGGTACTCTGGTTCACTGTTTTAAAAGATAAAACTTATACGGACTGGTTCCATGTGGCTAAAGTCTATTCAGCACTAGCAGGTTGTATTGGCTTTTGGATGATCCGCCATTATCAGAAGAAGGACAAAGAGGGAAATGTCCTCTGGAGACTAGCTGATAAGAAATGGATCCTTGCATTTCCACCACTTATTCTCGCCATTAACATCGCTGAAGCAGTCGCTAGAGATTTTCAAATTGGTTCCCTGGGACTTCAGCAACAGATGTTTGAAGGACAGGTCATGCTCAGTGGTTCATGGAACTATATGAACGGCATCGCTGGGATCATCAACATCATTACCATTACAGGTTGGTTTGGCATTACCATTCGAAAAGTTACTGCTAAGGATAAGAGTCAAGATATGCTCTGGCCTGATATGCTGTGGTTCTGGATTATTGCTTATGATTTATGGAATTTTTCCTATACATACAATTGCTTACCAGGACATGCATGGTATTGTGGCTTAGCACTCTTACTTGCTCCCACACTATGTGCCTTTACTTTAGGAAAAGGAGCTTGGTTACAACATAGAGCTCATACCCTTGCTATTTGGTGTATGTTTGCTCAAACCTTCCCACACTTCCAAGATGTGGGCAAATATGCCGTCAACTCAACTTATAATCCAAGCATTTATTTTGCTGTAGGCCTGGTAGCTCTTCTTGCCAATGTTGCAGTCCTTGGCTACATGGTCTACAAAGTCGTCAAAACCAAACGCAATCCTTATACCGGAGAACTTTATACTGATCTTGCAGCCTATCAGGAAGTAAAAGCTCTTGCAGAAGGAAATGATCACAACAACAAGAAGTTAAAAGCTGCTCACAGCTATAAGTAGGGGAGGAAACATGTCCAAAATACCACACGCTCGTGATTACAAACCAACACGAAAAAGCCCTGCCCTGTTGGATTTTGCTAATCACATCAATCGTACAAAAACAGGAGATAAAGGTGCCCTAACCTATGAGGATCCTGAATACTATGTGATGGAGAACATCGTCACCGACGAAATGGCTAAAGTCGGTATGGGTCTTAAACTACGCACCTATCGGACTGCTGAAGAAGTAGCTGAACTTCTTGCTATGCCCTTGGATCTTGTACAAGATGCTTTACATAAACTGGCTGTAGCAGGTGCTGCTTTTGAAGCTGAAGTCGATGGAGCCATTAAATATTGGATTGAAATCTGGGTTCCCGGTCATATGGAAATGATCATGAACAATCGCGAAAACGCCAAGAAATTCCCAGAAATCGCCATTGCCTTTGATGCCTATGGAAAGAAAAAAGGCGTTATCGCACCAGGAGTCATCCCCATGGGTATGGCACCAATGAGGGTTATTCCCATTGAATCAGCCATTGATGGTAATTCTAGAAAAGCAAGCTTCGAAGAAGTTTCTCATTATCTCAATGAGAACACCATCTTTTCAGTATCTGACTGCTCCTGCAGAACCGTTCGTGAAGGAATGGGAGAAGGCTGTGGTCATCTCAAAGAAAATATGTGCATCCAAATGGGAACTGCAGCGGATTACTACATCCGTACAGGAAGAGCAAAGAAAATCACCAGAGAAGAAGCCTTTGAGATTATCCTAAAGGCAGAAGAAAACGGCTTGGTGCATCAAATTCCCAATCTTGATGGAAGTGGAAAAACCCACGCTATCTGTAACTGCTGTGGTTGTGGATGTTTGGCACTACGCAATGCCAACATGTTCCGCAACCCTGACTTCTCACGCTCCAACTACGTAGCCCGTGTTGATTCAGAAAAATGCGTAGCCTGTGGTGAGTGTGTTGAGAATTGTCCTGTTAATGCACTGAAATTAGGTCAAAAGATTCCATCCATTAAGCCACTCCCTGAAATGGACAAGCACGAAGATCGTCCAGGAAACACCAAATGGGGTGCAGACAAATGGAATGTAGACTATCGTGAAAATAGAGAGGTGGTTCTAGAGAGTGGAACCAGCCCCTGTAAGTCCTATTGCCCTGCTCATATTGGGATTCAAGGTTACATTAAACTTGCTTCTGAAGGAAAATACGGTGAAGCACTAGAACTGATTAAACAAGAAAACCCCTTCCCTGCAGTCTGCGGTCATATCTGTCCACGTTATTGTGAGCAAGCCTGTACACGAAACAGCCTTGATGACTCTGTGGCCATTGATGACATTAAGCGATTCATTGCTGAACAAGATATGAAGAGCGAACACCGCTATGTTCCCAAGAAAAAGCATGACTACAGCCATGTCAAAATTGCTGTTGTAGGTGCTGGACCTGCTGGTCTAAGCTGTGCTTACTATCTTGCCATTGATAATTATGATGTGACGGTCTTTGAAAAAGAAGATGTTCTAGGTGGTATGCTAACCTGGGGAATTCCTTCATTCCGTCTTGAAAAGGATGTAATCAATTCCGAAATTGATGTCCTAAAAGAACTTGGCGTGAAGTTTAAAACAGGTGTTGAAGTAGGTAAAGATGTTAGCCTTGATGAGCTTCGAGCAGAAGGTTACAAAGCATTCTATCTAGCCATTGGTGCACAAGGTGGAAGAAACCTAAACATCGAAGGTGAAGATGCACAAGGCGTCTACAGTGGTGTAGATTTCCTCAGAAAAGTCAATACAACAGAAGAGCGCTTCCTCTCTGGTACCACCATTGTAATTGGTGGTGGAAATGTGGCCATTGACGTCGCCCGTACGGCTGTACGTACTGGCTCACGACGCGTACAAATGGTTTGTCTTGAAAGTCCAGAAGAAATGCCAGCTCTCCCTGAAGAAATTCT
>CAMFGQ010000137.1 GCA_945950065.1 uncultured Clostridia bacterium | reverse complement strand
CTGAAGAAGTGATGCTTCATAGCTTCTTCACATAGCTTTTCGATGTCCTCTTTAGAACCCTGGGGCTTTAAAAATGTGTGGTCAAAATAGCGTTCTAAGTTCATTCTTTGATTACCTCAACCATGTCACCATTGTTGATGGAGGCGGCATTGGCTTCATCCATATCAATGTGCATATCCAAAGCAAAGCTTGGGTCGACACGGCAGATGACTTCTTCAAAGACAACACCTCTTGGTCCGCCTGCACGCACTTTAACGGTGTCTTTGTTCTTGATTCCAAATTTTTCTGCATCATCGGTGTGGAAATGAATGTGTCGGGCTGCAACGATGACACCCTCTTTCATCTCTACCTCACCTTTAGGTCCACGAATCACAAGGCCTGGTGTTCCTTCTGTATTTCCAGATTCACGAAGAACTGGTTCAACACCTAGAGCAAAGCTATCTGTTCTTGAAATCTCTACTTGGGTCTTGCTACGTGTAGGACCAAGAATACGCATTTTCATGCTTCCCTTCTCCCCCACTACCTCAACGCGCTCTTCAGCTGCATATTGGCCTGGCTGGGATAGGTCCTTCATAACGGTAAGTTCGTATCCTTCACCAAAGAGTGTTTCAAGATCTTCCTTGCTTACATGGACATGTTTATTTGATACACCTACTGGTACTTGAAATGATTTCATATCTTCCTCCTAACCTTTACATCAATTCACTATTCTCAGTGTATCATAAAACCTCTACGGGTGAGTTAAAGTTTTTCACATGGATGCGACATCTTCATCTAAGATTTATCCTTCCATAGTTCCAGTAATTCCAATACTTCTCCCCGGTGCCAAAGTTGACCTCCATCAAGATGGCAATCGGTAAGATCATAGCTAAGTAAAATCCCTTTCATTCCAAAGTCCATGTTCGGGACAAGGACATGGGTGTTTCTTCGCAAGAGTTTTCTGAACTCCAGTTTCCGATAGCTGACAAAGCGTAGAAGCAGGAGCTGATCCTCGGTTTTGTAAATGCCATACATTACATGCCGATGTTGGTGATATCAAGCTCGACACCCTGAATGTTCTGCAGCAGGGTGGTAGCGTAGTCCACGATAAAGCCTTTAAAGAGTAACGCTAAGCCAATGAGGATAGCAGTTAATACGACAAGTTCAACGGTTCCGAAGCCAGCTTCTTGATCTTGTTCTAGTTTAAACATCTTAACCTCCTAGCATTTCCCCAATAAAAGGGCTTAATAAGTAAAGCACCATAATTAATAAGTCTCCAATCATGGGAAAAAGCATTAAATTCTCAATCTTTTCTGCTTGTAGTTTGCGGTCTTGATGGTGACGATTGAAAAGTTCATCAGAAAGTTGAGCAAACTCAAGGCTCATATCTCGTTGCGTAAAATGCATGCCCTTATCTAGCAGAATGACAAAGCGTTTCACAACAAGCCATTTTGAATGATAAAAGAGACGATTGAATTGAAGCATATAGTCTTCTACACTCTCTTCCAGCGAGAGGAAGCCCAGCTCCTTTCTTGCTCTATTCAGGGCTTGCAATTGATTCTCTCCTTGCATAAGAAAGAGCTCATAGTAAAAGACAAAGTTTCCCAGTTCACGAATCAGTCTACTCTTTCCCTCTTGGAGCTTCCCAAGGAGAAGTGCGATCAACAGGAGAAGAAAAAGGAAGGAAAGAGGGACAAGAATTCTTCTCCCCAAGCCTAGATGCTTCAAAAGAAAAGAAGTAAACAGAAGACTCAGCAAAAACTGATACATTTGATAACACCATTTCTGTAGGTACAGCTCATGAACCTCAGTTTCTAGACTATAGGTAAGATAAAACAGAACATCCTCCATCATTTCCCTAGCATAGGAAAAAAGTTTCGTTATCGAGAGAAGGAATTTCCCCCTCCCTAGCCAGAAGATCAGCATCAACACAAGTTCCACTACAATTTCTCCATAATTTTATCTGCTAGCAAGTGATTGAGATAAAAGAACATCACCGTAATCAGTTCTAATGCCTTCCCAGGTTCCGCCCCTAAGAAGCGACGAAGGAGGAGAAGAAGGGCAAGAGGCATAAGTTTCATGATGCCCATGCGAAGGGCGATAATAGACATCTCACTTCGGATTTCTTCTTCAAGAAGCACAGTTTTCTCAAATAGTTGAAATTGCTTTTGGAAGACTTCGTTTCGAAAGACCTCCTCTTCGGGATGAAGCATAAAGTCAGGAAAGCTGAACCTTCCAAGCATTTCGTAGGCATAGAGCGGACTATAACCTTGATCAAGTAAGGTAGATAACTCAGATAGTTGTTGAAGAATCTCCTTTTTCTTGTGTTTTTCTTTTTCCTTGAGGAAGATTCTTCTTAAACCAAAAGCATAGATGGGTAGCAGCAAAAGGATTCCAAGTGAAGGACCTAGGAAAAGCACCATCATACTCATCATTAAACTCAGTTCAAAGAGTTTCATGAATTTCATGAGTTATCACCTCCTCCCCATCAAACTCAACGCTACAGATCTTTTGAATCCGTCTTTTAGTTTTACCTTCAAGATGACAGATCACATCAATGCCTCTACCTAAATAACGTTTGGCTGCCCCATAGGGAACTCCTGCCTCCATAAGAAGCATCTCCAAGCGATGCACCATGTCCATGGGACTGTTGCCATGACCCGTACACAGGCTCCCCTCATGTCCTGTATTGATGGCATGGAGGAAGTCTACCACCTCTTCCCTACGTATCTCCCCCAAAATAATGCGATCTGGTCGAAGACGAAGAGAGGCCTTTACTAAATCACTTGTGGAGATATCCTCCCTCTGGTACTGATCTCGACTTGTGCGCAGGTACACTGCGTTGCGCTGCCCTGGTGCTTTGATCTCTCTGGTGTCTTCAATCACCACCAGTCGCTCTTCTGGAGGAATCACTCCTAAAAGAAAATTCAGTAGGGTGGTTTTTCCTGAACTGGTTTCCCCGCTGATAAAGATAGTTTTCTTTTCACGGACATAGCGACAAAGAAGATGATACTGCTTTCTCGTCATAAAACCGTTTTCAAGGAAGTCTTCCTTTGAGAAACGTCCACCACCACCTTTACGAAAGGATAGGATAGTCTGATCATCACTGATCTGGCGATGGAGGACCTGCACGCGAATGTCATGTTCAAGTGAAAAATGAAGAATACTTCGATCCACACTCAGCCTTTGATTATGTTGGGCTAGAAACAGGGCGATCTCCCTTTCATAGTGTTCCTGATGTAGAAAGATGCCTTCTTTCTTCTCCATTCCTTCCTTCTTTTCTACATAGACTTGATCCCATGCATTGAGCATGATTTCTTCACATTCTTCATTTAATAGTCGCTCCAAGGGACTCTCTTCTTTGATGAAGAATTCTGGAGCATGCTCCTCCAGTAGGGCTATCCATTGTCGTCTCATGCTTACCTCCTAGCTCTATGCTAGAAGAATTCCTTTCTTGTTTCTAGAGTTCAAGGGAGATTTTCCAATGCGGAAAATGAACAAAATAAAAAGACCCCAAAAGGGGTCTTTACCAGATCTATAAGCCGAGTTCTGTTGAACATAATCATCTATCTTGTTGTACA
>CAMFGQ010000136.1 GCA_945950065.1 uncultured Clostridia bacterium | reverse complement strand
AAGGATCTCGTTCAATAAACTGTAATCAAGTGCTTAACATTATTCTAGGAGGAAACATGCCAACACAACACTTTTTGGCTCTAGAAGAAGAGAAACAAGACCGTATCAGAAGAGCTGCCCTACAGGAATTTGGACGCTATGGCTATCAAAAAACATCTGTTGAACAGATTGCAAAGGCAGCAGGGATCTCCAAGTCCATGGTCTTTCACTACTTTGGAACAAAGCTCGAACTCTACAAATACCTTCTTTTCTATTCCTCTGATACCTTAAAAGTCTACTATGATGGTATTGAAGAAAAACTCCAAGGGCTTGATTATATCCAGAAGTATAAATTGCTGACAAAAATTAAGCTAAAAGCCTATCTTGCCCATCAGGAAATATTTTCTTATATTACGATGATCTATCTCCATCCCGAAAATCTCCATCTTGATCCCGACATCGAAAAGCTCTTTACTCAGATGGTGACGCAACGAGAAGAGGTGCTCAAGTATTTGATTACTTCTTCTGAAACGGATCATTTTAGGGATGATCTTGATCACGAAAAAATAAAAAAATACATCAACTGGATCATTGAAGGCTTTTCACAACAAATCATTGCAGAACTCATGAACCAGCCCTTGGACGAACTCTACTTTGACGACAAATGGGAAGAATCAGATAAGCTTCTCGATGATTTAAGAACACTGTTTTATAAACAAAAATGAAGGAGAAGACCATGATGCTTGAAATGGAAAATGTAACAAAGAAATTCGGATCCTTTACTGCCTTAGACAATGTCAACCTCAGCTTAAAACAAGGAGAGATCCTGGGCTTTATCGGACCCAATGGCGCCGGTAAAACAACAAGTCTACGGATTCTCCTTGGCATTTTGAAAGCAACAAGTGGAAGAGCTAGCATTTTTGGAAAAGATGCCTGGAAAGATGCAGTAGATATCCATAAGAACATAGCCTATGTACCAGGAGATGTGAATCTTTGGCCTAATCTTACGGGAGGAGAAGTCATTGATCTTTTCCTTCGCCTAAGAAAAGGAAAGGAAAAGAGATACCAAAAAGAACTCCTAGAACGTTTTGATCTAGATCCCAGTAAAAAATGTAGAACCTATTCAAAGGGAAATAGGCAAAAGGTTGCCCTAGTTGCAGCCTTTGCTTCCGATGCTGATCTCTTTTTACTTGATGAACCTACATCTGGACTGGATCCCCTGATGGAAAGTGTCTTTCAGGAAGTGGTTGGTGAAGCCATCAAAGATGGAAAAAGCGTTCTCCTTTCCAGTCATATCCTCTCTGAGGTAGAAAAACTCTGCGATCGTGTCAGCATCATCCGTCAAGGAAAAATCATTGAAAGTGGTACCCTCAGCGAATTACGTCACTTAACGAGAACCGACGTCCATGTAGAAACAAAACGTCCTGTTACTGGCCTTGAGCAGTTTACTGAGCTCCATAATCTTCAAGCAGAAGACCACAAACTCAGTTTCAGCATTGATGGAGCTCATCTTGGCGAGATCATTGCTCATATAAGCACCTTTGATGTACAAAGTCTCGAGTGCATGCCTCCTACCCTAGAAGAACTCTTTATGAGTCACTATGAACAGAAGGAGCAGTAAATGATCAAACAATACTTTTCAGGAACAGCAAGTCTAACAAGATTTATCCTTCGAAGAGACAGAATTCACCTGATCCTGTGGATTGTTCTTCTTAGTTTCTTCTGTGTTGGACTTGTACCCGTCTTTTCAGAAGTCATCTTTATGGGTGCGGAAAAGACTGCCATTATAGAGATGATGAAAAACCCCGCCATCATAGCCATGATTGGACCCATCTATGGAGAGGCTAACTACACCATTGGTGCAGCCTATGCCAACTACATGCTGGTCTTCTGCGTTATGATTGCCGGAGCCATGAACATCTTTCTCATATCTCGCCATACACGAGCAGACGAAGAAATGGGTCGCCTTGAGGTGATTCGCTCCCTTCCAGTAGGAAGACTTTCAAATCTAACTTCTGCTCTTGTTACAGCACTGATTGCGAATACTTTCCTGACACTTCTTACTACCCTTGGACTTTATCTCTTTAGAGCAGAGGGTATGGACCTTCTGGGATGCTTTGTCTTTGGAGCTTCTTTAGGCGTCATCGGTCTCTTCTTTGCAGCTTTAACTGCAGTCTTTTGTCAGCTAACAGCTAACAATCGCACTGCCATGGGATTATCCTTTCTCTCCCTCTTTCTCCTCTATATGATGAGGGCTGTGGGTGATACAGGAAATGAAACTCTCTCTCTGATCTCACCCCTTGGGCTTGTCCTACGTACACAAAACTTTGTTGAGAATAAGTTTTGGCCACTCATTGTGATTAAGCTGATTAGCTTTGGCCTTATTCTCTTGGCCTTTGTCCTCTCTTGGAGCAGGGACTTAGGAAGTGGACTGTTGCCTCAAAAAGCAGGGAAGAAGCATGCTTCTGGACTTCTTTCAAGTCCTACTGGTCTAGCCCTTCGGCTGATACGAACAGCCATGATCATTTGGATCATCACGGTCTTTTCCTTTGCAGCCATGTACGGCTCTGTCTTCGGAGACTTGGAGGGATACATTGAGGCAAGTGACATGCTACGTGCTATCTTTAGTTTAGATGGTGGGAGCTCACTAACCTTACAGTTTGTTGTGCTCCTTGTGGCCATTATGGCCATGATTTCCACCATCCCACTACTAAACTTCACACTTCGCGTTGTGGGTGAAGAAAAAGATGGTGTTGCTGAACATATCCTCTCCAAGGCAGTATCAAGACCAAAGCAGATGATGGCTTATCTTTTGCCAACCCTAGTCTTAAGTGTCATTCTGCAATTACTCAGTGCCTATGGTTTCTGGGTTGTAGGATCTAGCGTCTTAGAAGCTACACCACCTCTTGAGACCTTTATCAATGCCTCTCTCCTCTATCTGCCCGCCATGTGGCTTCTTGTAGGCATTGCTACACTTCTTATTGGCTATCTACCGAGAAAGACCTTTCTGGCTTATCTCTATCTTGCCTATATCTTTTTCTCCATCTATTTTGGGAGGCTCATGGATCTACCAGATTGGGTGAAAAAACTATCCCCCTTTGGCTATATTCCTCAATATCCGCTGGAAGAGATTAGTGTCTTACCCCTTGTACTTTTAGTCGCTGTAAGTATTGCGTTGATGATTTTAGGTACTAGAGCCTATCGAAACCGAGATATGATGACCCAGTAGATAAAAGGTAAAACCCCCTAGTGTTGGACCAGAGTCCAACCAAGGGGGTTTTTTCATTCTAAAGTCATATCATCCCACTACCACATCTTAATGGGTGGCGCTTTGGGATTCAGTGCTTTTAACAACCTGGATAAGGGCAGAATGTTCATCACGATCATAGCAATGGCTAAGTCTGCTAGTAAGAAGGAACCATTATAGGTGATGGAGTAAAGCAGAGGATGAGTTCCTTCAGGTGCATACTCTGCAAAAAAGATATAGCCGCTGAGCACATGACTGATAAGCCGAATGCTTGTTCCCAAGAGCATACCAAGATTAGCATGTCTAGGTAGTAAACCTGCTAGTCCCACAAACATAAAGGGAATGGGATAGTCTAACAGGAC
>CAMFGQ010000135.1 GCA_945950065.1 uncultured Clostridia bacterium | reverse complement strand
GTTACGGGTCATGACATTATTTTCTTCTGGGTGGTGCGCATGATGTTTTCTGGCTTAAAGCAGATGAAGGCTGCACCTTTCCACCATACCCTGATCAATGGCATCGTCCGTGATGCCCAGGGGAGAAAGGTATCCAAGAGTCTCAACAATGGAACCGATCCTCTTGAAATCATTGAACAGTATGGTGCTGATGCACTGCGCTTTATGCTGATCAGTGGTACCAGTGTGGGCAATGATACGCGTTTTCTTATTGAAAAAGTAGAGGCAGCAAGAAACTTTGCCAACAAGTTGTGGAATGCTTCCCGTTTCCTCCTAGCAAGTCTAGAGGAAAAAGACTATGTCCTTCAAGAGGAATACTTTGACCTAGCCGATAAATGGATCCTTTCACGCCTTGCTAAGACGGTTCAAGCTGCAGACAACAGCCTAAAGCGCTATGAACTGGGTCAAGCAGGTGATCGCATTGTCGACTTTGTTTGGAATGAGTACTGTGACTGGTACATCGAGATGAGTAAGGCTGCGCTCTATAGTGATGATCCAGAGGTGAAGGAGGCAAAACAAGCTGTACTTCTTCATGTACTGGAAGAGATTTTGAAGCTGCTTCATCCCTTTATGCCCTTTATTACTGAAGAAATCTGGCAACACTTACCCCTGCGACAAAGCAATCTAATTCGTGCTTCTTGGCCCCAAGCAGGAAAAGAGTATGCTCTGGAAGAAGAGAGCATGGGTCTCGTTCAAGAAGCCATCACCAGAATTCGTAACCTCCGTGCAGAAGCTGGCATTCCTCCTTCTAAAAAAGGTGAACTCTATCTAGGGGGAGCCAAGGGCAAGGAACTGGAAGCCTATGAAGGCTACTTCAAAGCCCTTGCATCCATCAGTGAGGTTCACGCTGTAGAGGAGGCTGTTGAAGGAGCTTCACAAATCGTCCTTGAAGATCTGACTCTCTATCTACCACTGGATGAACTCATTGACTACAACAAAGAACTACAGCGCTTCCAAGAGGAACTAAAGAAAACACAAAGTGAGATTCAGCGCAGTCAGGGTAAATTATCCAATGCAGGTTTTGTGGACAAAGCACCCCAAGCGCTGGTGGAGAAAGAAAGAGAAAAACTAGAAGGTTTCCGTGCTTTAGAAAAAGAACTTGAAGAAAAAATTCGTTTCGTGAAGGAGAAACTGCAATGACCATTGAGCAAGCCCTGGATTTTTTAGGACAGTCCTATAAACTCGGCAGAAAACTTGGCCTTGACAACATCAAACGTCTTTTAGAAAAACTAGAAGATCCGCAACGCAAACTACAGATTATTCATGTGGCCGGGACCAATGGCAAAGGATCCACCTCTGCCATGATCTATCAGTCGATTTTGGAGGCTGGCTACAGTGCAGGCTTGTATAGTTCACCTCATCTGGTGCACTACAATGAACGCTTTCAGTACAATGGGAAAACCATTAGCGACAATGATCTTGCCAAAGCCATCCAAAAGGTAAAAGTTGCCTGTGATGAACTAGTTGAACAAGGCTTTGACCATCCTACAGAATTTGAAATTCTTACAGCTGTAGGCCTCAAATTCTTCGATGAGCAGGGCCTTGAGTATGCAGTGATGGAAGTAGGCCTGGGTGGAAAGCTCGATGCCACCAATGCAGTGGATGAACCCGCAATTGCTGTGATTACCCCCATTGGTTTTGATCACCAAAGTTTTTTAGGGGATGATCTACTAACCATTGCAGCAGAGAAAGCAGGCATCATCAAAGCCCATGTTCCTGTCATCAGCGGTCTGCAAGAAGAACCAGTGATGGAGGTGCTTCGAAAGACGGCCGAGGAAAAGAAAGCACCCTTTTCCACCATTGATGAAAGCAGTCTGGAAATCCTTCGCTCAGATCTTGAGGAGAATCGTTTCCGTTACAAAGAAGAAGAGTACGATCTTGCTCTTCTTGGAAGACATCAGATTGACAATGCCATTCTTGCCATTGAGGCTCTCCATACCTTAAGGGAGAACAATCGCATCGACATTGATGAAGAGGAGATAAAAAAAGGTCTGCGCAAAGTCAAATGGCCTGGACGACTAGAGAGAATCTACTCATCACCTGCTATCTTTATCGATGGTGGCCACAATGCTCATGGGATTCGTGCAGTAAAACAAATCCTCCCTCCCGAAGACAAAGATAAACGCTTTCTACTTTTAGGCATGCGTGCTGATAAGGACTATTCCGATGTTCTAGATGAAATGGTTCCTCTCTTTAGTCAAGTGGTGGTTACACAGCCCACGGGAGATGGAGTTGTGCCTGTAGCAACCCTGCAAGAGGAGCTGGAAAAACGAGGAATGGAAGCCATAGGACATGAGGACTATAAGGAGGCCATTGGTCTTGCCCTAGACAAACTAGGGGAGGAGCAAGAGCTCTTTATCATGGGTAGCTTCTATCTGATTGGTGTGGCCAAAGAAGAAGTCTTAAGACGCCTTGGAGGCACTCTGTGATCGTTCTTATTTCTGCTTCTCCTAGGAGGAGAGAGCTCCTTTCTTCCTTGACCAAGAATGTGATCTTTGATGCCAGTTCTGTGGCTGAACCCATGGATGAGAAGGATCCCAAGTCCCTTGTCCTAAAGAGTGCACGCCTAAAGCTGGAGGATCGTAAAGACTATCATACCAAGGGGATACTTCTGGCCTGTGATACTCTGGTTTCTACTGGTGAAGTCTTAGGAAAACCAAAGGATAAAGAAGACGCAAGACGAATGCTGAGCAATCTAAGTGGCACTTGGCATGAAGTCCACAGTAGTTTTGTCCTTTTGGATAAGGAGACAGGCCACTACGCAGAAGATGTGGTGACAACCAAGGTCCACTTTAGCTCTTTATCTGAGGAGCAAATTGAGAACTATCTTGCAACAGGTGAGTATACCGATAAGGCAGGAGCCTATGGCATTCAAGGTTATGGAGGTCTTCTCATTGAAGGCATTGAAGGAGACTATTTCAATGTCATGGGACTGCCCCTGAATCGTCTCTATCATCTTTTGCTGGAAGAATTTAATTATGATTTGATGAAGCCCTCGGTGTAGAGGGCTTTTATCATGGAATCATAGGAATCATATCCAATTGTCTTTTTTTAAGATAAGGTATAGACAAAGCGTGAAAGAGCGAAAAAGGCATAAGGAAGTAAGAATGAACATAAAGGTAAACCATCTCCAAAAGACATATTCTTTAAAGAAATCCATCTTCGGTAAAAACACAAAAGAAGTACAAGCCTTAAAGGGTATCTCCTTCTCTGTGCTACCCGGGGAAAGAGTGGGACTCATTGGTTTAAATGGTGCTGGGAAGTCAACTCTCATTAAGATTCTCTGTGGTGTATTAGCACCTACACAAGGACATGTGGAGATTGATGGACATCTGCTTAAGGCAGACCAGTATGACTATAAGAAACGAATCGGTGTTCTCTTTGGCCATAGGGGACAGTTATGGAATGATTTGACGGTGAGAGATTCCTATGATCTTCTTCAAAAGATCTATGGAATACCTATAGAGCATTACAAAATAGATCTACAAAAATACATAGAAGGCTTTGAACTGGAGAAACTGTTGGATATTCCCCTTCGAAAGCTAAGCCTAGGCCAGCGGATGAAATGTGAAATTGTGGGCTGTCTGTTGCATGGACC
>CAMFGQ010000134.1 GCA_945950065.1 uncultured Clostridia bacterium | reverse complement strand
AAAGTAGCTACCTATGACTTAAAGCCAGAGATGAGTGCCTATGAAGTCACTGATGCACTTGTGGATGCCATTAAAAACAGAGACTTTGACTTTTATCTTGTCAACTATGCCAATGCAGATATGGTAGGGCATACCGGAAGCTTTGAAGCAGCTGTTAAGGCTGTTGAAGCTGTTGACACCTGCCTTGGAAGAGTCACCACTGCACTAAGTGAAAAAGGAATTCCCTTTATCATTACAGCAGATCACGGCAATGCCGATGAAATGATTCTGCCCAGTAGCGGAGAAGTCTCTACCCAGCATAGTTTAAACCCTGTACCCTTTATTCTTGGTGGAATGGGAGATGTGCCCCTTCGTCAAGAAGGAAGGCTATCGGATATAGCCCCCACCATTCTCAAAATGATGAACTTAGATATACCTGCCGCCATGACGGGCGAGCCCATGTTTTAGGAGGAAAGTATGACAATTGTAGACATTTATGCCAGAGAAATTTTGGATTCCAGAGGGAATCCTACCGTAGAGGTGCAAGTCCTCTTAGAAGATGGAAGCATCGGCCATGCTCAAGTACCCAGTGGCGCTAGCACCGGTCAATTTGAAGCAGTAGAACTTCGTGACGGTGGAAAACGCTATGGTGGTAAAGGTGTAGAGCAAGCAGTCAATCATGTGAACAATGAGATCGCAGAAGAACTCATGGGCTACTACGCGCTGGATCAAGCCCTGATCGACCAAGCTCTCATTGAGTTAGACGGTACAGCCAACAAAGGCCGACTAGGAGCCAATGCAACCTTAGGTGTATCCATTGCCGTTGCAAAAGCTGCAGCTGCAAGTGTTGGCATGAGCCTCTACCAATATCTAGGCGGAGTTGGTGGCAAAGAACTTCCTGTGCCCATGATGAACATCCTCAATGGTGGTAGCCACGCGGACAACAACGTGGACATCCAAGAATTCATGATTATGCCCGTTGGAGCGGAAAACTTTAAAGAAGGACTACGCATGGGTGTTGAGATTTATCATGTTCTAAAGAGCGTCCTTCAGAAGAAGGGTCTTGCTACTGGTGTAGGTGATGAAGGTGGTTTCGCACCCAATCTCTCTAGCAATGAGGAAGCTCTACAAGTCATTGTAGAAGCCATTAAAGAAGCTGGCTTTGTACCCGGCGAAGACATTCTTCTTGCTCTAGATGTTGCAGCCAGTGAACTCTATAAGGATGGCAAATACAATCTTGCCAGTGAAAACAAAAGTCTAAGCAGTGATGAACTCCTTGACTACTACAAAGGTCTTGTTGAGAAATACCCCATTATCTCCATTGAAGACCCCTTCGATGAAGAAGACTGGGATGCCTTTAAGAAGATGACAGAAGAACTTGGCGACAAGCTCCAGATTGTTGGCGATGACCTCTTTGTTACCAATACAGAGCGTCTCATCAGAGGAATTGAGGAACATACAGCCAATTCCATCCTGATTAAACTCAATCAAATCGGTACCATTACCGAAACCTTAGAAGCCATCGACATGGCTAAAAAGGCTGGTTACACCGCTGTTATCAGTCACAGAAGTGGAGAAACCAGTGACAGCACCATTGCAGATTTAGCTGTGGCCATCAACAGCGGACAAATCAAAACTGGTGCTCCAGCAAGAACCGACCGCGTAGAGAAGTACAATCAGCTTCTTCGCATTGAAGATGAACTAGATGAAGTGGCACTCTACCGTGGAAAGGATGTTTTCTACAACATCAAGAGATAAAGAATCTTTCCTTCAAAGATACCCCGCAAGCATGATGTAGCGGGGTATCTTCATTTTTATTCTTATTTTTATCCTTATTATTACTCTTATTTTTACTCATACTTTTTGTGTTTTTTCAAAGGATTGAATAGCAATCTTTATTTGTGATTTTTTGATCAAAGATCTCTTGACAAGGTGAAGAGGGGAGGGTAGACTATATATGAACAATCGCTCATGTGTTCATACATTGAAGAGAGGAGTAACTGTGTCCATACAAAAATTAAGTGATCAGGAAGTCCAAGAACTAGCAGATTTGTTCAAGGTCTTCGGAGATCCTACACGTGTACGTATCCTCAGTGTTCTTAAGAATATTGAGCTCAATGTCTCTGAAATTGCTGAGGCAGTGTCCATGAGTCAATCCGCTACATCACATCAGTTGAGGATTTTGAAGGCACATCGCCTTGTCAAATATCGAAAGGAAGGAAAAGCCGTTTACTATAGTCTTGATGATGAACATGTTCATGAAATCTTTGCCCAGGGCTATGAACATATCGGCCACCGATAAGAATGAAAAGCTGGATTCTTCAAGGCTTGCACTGTGCAAGCTGTGCTGAAAAGATAGAAAGTCGAGTGAGTTCCATGGGACTTGGTGAAGTAGCCTTGAACCCTGTAAGTATGGAACTCCGCATAGAGCGTCCGGTTGAAGATATGCAGCAGGTGCTGCAGGAAATTGTGGATGAAGTCGAACCGGGGGTTAGGGTCTTATCTTCCCCCTCTAAGGAAGATCTTCTTTTGGATGCAAAAGAAGAAAAGAAGAAGGAAAGAGTTTTGCTTCTTCGCTTAGGAATAGGGGCTGTGCTTTTTGCCCTGAGTTTTTTTGTGGAAGAAAAGATCTATCTACTTATGCCTGCCTATGCTCTACTAGGCTATGATGTGCTGCTACAAGCCCTTAGAAATCTCGTACGGGGAAGTATTCTAGATGAGAACTTTCTGATGGGCATCGCAACAGTAGGCGCCATAGCTATCGGAGAGTACCCTGAGGCAGTGGCAGTTATGCTCTTTTATCAGATAGGAGAATTTCTTCAAGAGAAGGCCCTTAACAGCAGTAAGAAATCCATTGAAGCACTGCTTGAATTGCGACCAGATGAAGTGACAGTGAGAAGAGACCACAAATGGGTGCAACTACCTCCCGAGGAGCTGGTGGAGGGAGATCTGATTAAGGTCTTACCCGGGGAGCGTGTTGCTGTAGATAGTGTGGTCTATGAAGGTGAGAGTCATCTTGATACCTCTGCTATTACAGGTGAGAGTCTTCCTGTTTCCGCTCGTTATAATGACGGGGTCTTTGGGGGGAGCATTAACCTGGATTCTCCACTTGAACTTGTGGTGAAAAGACGTTATCAGGAGTCTACTTTGGCGAGAATTCTTACCCTTGTTCAAGAAGCCTCCTTTAAGAAAGCGCCTGTTGAAACCTTTATTAGACGTTTTGCCAAGGTCTATACCCCTGCTGTCGTAGTGGTTGCTCTTCTGCTTGCTGTCGTTCCCATTTTCCTGTTGGGATATGAGGCAAAAGAATGGATCCATCGTGCACTGATTTTTCTAGTTATCAGTTGTCCCTGTGGTCTTGTTATCTCTGTTCCCCTGAGCCTTTTTGCAGGAATAGGAAAGAGTTCCTCTGAAGGTATCCTAATCAAAGGTGGAACGGATTTGGAAATGCTTTCTAAACTCAAGGGGATTGTCTTTGATAAGACAGGTACCTTGACCAAGGGGGACTTTAGTATTCTTGAGGTAAAGGCAAATGACATCTCCCAAAGAGAGCTGATTAAAATTGCAGCATCTCTTGAGAGTCATTCCAATCACCCCATTGCAAAAAGCATTTATGCTGCCCATGATGCCAACTACTATCAATTTGATCGTTTTATTGAAGT
>CAMFGQ010000133.1 GCA_945950065.1 uncultured Clostridia bacterium | reverse complement strand
CTCCTCTTCATGGATAAAGAAACCATAACTTTTTCCTGTCTGCGAGATACGCCCTCTGTAGACACCTTCCTCTTTATTGATGACATATCTCCCCTGCCGACTAAGCCTGATTTCTCCTTTTTTTTCCAAATCATGGAGTTCTTTAAGAAGATCTTCTCGACCTTCTGCATCAAGCTGAAATGCCCTTACTAAATCTTCTAAGCTTTGCGCTCGATTTTTCTTCTTCAGATAGTCTAGGACTTTCATCTTTTCTCCTCTCTCATTCCCTATAAAAAAGTAACCTCTTGCTCGATGTCGGCAACCTGAGAGATGGTTTCATGGATAGAACAGTACTTTCCAGCAAGATCACTGGCTCGAAGGAATTTTTCTTGTTCGCCTTCTAATCCTTTGACCTTAATGTCCATTTTTACCCATTCTAGGGTAGCGATTTTTTCATCACGTTTTTTTCCATCCACTTCTATCTCTACGGATTCCCAACTGAGCTGCATCTTTTCTGCTAGAGAGATCAGTGTGTAATAAAAGCAGCTTGCTAGCCCTGCATAAAGAAAATCATAGGGTAAAAATTGTTCTTCACTCGAGCCTACTGCTACAGATAAGCGTCCATTATCAACGCGTCTTTCTTTTCCAAAATATGCTTGTACTGCCATGTTTGCCTCCTTAATAGATGGGTTTGTTTAAGATTTCTTTTAAGCGATAATCATCAGTTTTATAATAACTCAAATAACGAATCACACGGTTTGTTCCTGATTCCAAAGAAGGGTTGCTGGGAAAGGCAGAAGATAGCTCCAGATCCATATCCAGCTTTACCATGACCAGGAGGTCATCTTCATATTCAATGGATAATTCATGGAGTTTCCCACCTTCAACGTACTTTAAAAAGCTCTCAAAATACTCCTCTGGATCAAGAGAAAAGGCTTCCAAATACTCCATTTGTTTTTCTAGATCAGCTTCTATGAGAGATTCATAATATCCCTTAGCTTTGTCTAAGCTGATCTGTCTACCATCGATCTCCTGCTTGCATCCTGTTAAAAACAAGAGCAGCGCAAGCAATAGAATCTTTCCTTTCATGGAGTTCCTCCTAGGAGTCTTATTTGAGGAGCAGCGATACGGGACAGTGATCACTTCCCATAATGGAAGCGCAAATGCCTGCATCTGCTACGTGAGGAAGAAAGTCTTCACTCACCACAAAATAATCAATTCTCCAGCCAGCATTTCTACTTCGTGCCCTGGTAATGTAACTCCACCATGTGTAGGCATCGGTTACATCAGGATAGAAGTGACGAAAGGTATCGACAAATCCTGCATTCAACAGCTGTGTAAAGCGATCTCGTTCTTCTATGGTAAAGCCAGCATTCCTTTGATTGCTAGCAGGATTTTTTAGGTCAATCTCTTTGTGAGCAACATTGAGGTCGCCACAGAGGATAACAGGCTTACTCTCATTGAGCCCGAGCAGATATCCACGTAGGAGATCTTCGAACTCCATACGCTCATCTAGCCTTTCCAGTTCACGCTTTGAATTGGGTGTATAGACATTGACAAGATAATAGTCTTCAAATTCGGTCGTTAGAACTCTCCCCTCGTCATCAAAACGAGGATCTCCGATGGTGGTGGAAACACTGAGCGCTGGCTTTTTACTAAGGGTCATGGTCCCTGAGTAACCTTTTCGCTTTGCACTGTTCCAGTAAATATGGTACTGAGGAAGATTCAGTTCAAGCTGATGATCTTGTACCTTTATCTCCTGCAGACATAGGATGTCTGGGTCTTCATCTATCACCACATCCATAAAGTTCTTATTCATCACGGCACGAAGTCCGTTTACATTCCAAGAAATCAATTTCATTTTTTACCTCCAGCTGGTTTTATACCCTTTTTCCCAAAATTTCAACAAAAAAGGGGCCTAGCCCCTAGATTGTGACGACTTTTTCAGCTCCTTGGATTAAGGAGACGATTTCTTCCATGCCAGAGACCCTACCCACTTGAACATCCTCTGCAATGTCAAAATGGTTAATACAGGTACCACAGGCAACAAGATCAACTCCCGCTTCTTCTAAACCGTGAAGGGCTTCTACACAGCCACCTTCTTTGGTAAGTAGTCGTACGGATTCATTGTAAAAAATGATGGCATCAGGCTTTTCTGGATTGGACCATAACTTCTTAAAAAAGACTCCTATCAGCTTTTGTCCCAGCTCATCACATCCCCTTCCCATGGTTGGGGCATGCATAATCATGACATTTTTCATATAAACCCTCCTCAATACGAGTATAACAAATGATTTATATTATTCAATCACGAATTCTCGATAAAGCTGAGGGTAGCTTGACTTCGGCCACCTTGATGACCCGCAACCACCAATTGAGCTCCCGAGCGGGTGAAGAAGCCTTGGAGCTTTCCATCATAAACAAAGATTCCCATAAGCTGATGAAAATCTACAGGAGCATCCAATTCATAGTCCATAGAGGTAAAGGTAGGTAAGGTTGCAAAGGCTTGGATAAGGTAGTCCCTTCCTACTACTGCCTCTAAGAGACTCTTCCAGTCTGCTTCAGACATTTCTTTTCCAACAAAGATACCTCGGGATGCATAAGAGTCCATGGGCTTTAACAAATAGTCATCCTTGTTATAGACATAATGCTCATCAGCAAGGATCCTTTCATCCACTACTGCAGTATAGGGAATATGCGCCTTAATCCACTGCTTTTCTTCTTCACTGAAGTATTGTTGTGCTTCTTTATGATAGAGCACAGCAAAGAGCATTTTGTTGTGAATGACCTGACTGGTAATAGGCCCAAAGAACAGGGTTTTTCCCTCTTTTATCCCTTGAATCAGTTTAGGCACTTCGTCATAAATAGAGTAAAGATCCGTGGTTACAAGTCTACGATAAATCAGATCAAGTTTTTCACCTTGATAACTCAAATAACCATCCTCTAGATCCAGTTCCCAGGGAGTCACCAGATGTACTCGCGCTCCCCTTTCCTCAAAATGCTTAGCATAGCGTCTGAACTCATCATGATCCACCTTGGTATCGAGAATACCAATGACAGGTGGTCGTTCTTCTTTCCAGTAGTTATAGACTGTATCCACCCAGCTGGAGAACAGTTCAAAGGAATTCATCTGAATTCCTTTTTCTTTCAGATCCTGATAAAGAAGACTGTCCTTAAAGAGTTCAGCTAAGACCCTGTCCTCATTCATGGCAGAGCTTCCATCGGTATTGATCTCACAGAAGGTAAAATCATCGATTCCACGATAGAAAATATCCATTCTTGCCATGGGAAATTTTCGGGATAAAGGACTATCCAGTAAGATCAATTCTTCAATCTCCTTAGGAAAGGCAAAGAGTTTCCTAAAGTCTTCCTTTTCCAGATAGAGATCAATCACATGATCAAAGAGTGCCGTTGCACGCTCCACATGGGCCTTAATATTCTCCAACTCTTCTCCACGAAGAAAACAAGGTGTATACAAAAAAGCTACAGGCTCACCCTGATAGTAAGCTTCTGTATCCTTTTGAATTTCTTTTAATCGAAAATAATCCTCTTTGTACTGGTCATGCTTCTCCTCCAGCATGTCCAAGAGTTCTTGATAAAACATAGCTCTACTTTTCATCGTTCCTCCTTGCTTTCCTATACTTACCCTATTTCTGCTTCAACACCTCAGATAATTCACCAACTGAACGAATGGATAAGATGAAGTAGGGTTTTTCATGAAAGAACACCTGATTTTGAG
>CAMFGQ010000132.1 GCA_945950065.1 uncultured Clostridia bacterium | reverse complement strand
GCGTGGCGCTTCCCTTCAGAAACTCGACTTAGACCACTGAGTAATTCCCTAATTCCTTCACCCTTTAAGGCGCTGATGGGGTAGACAGGGCATCCTAATTCCTTAGAAAGTTGGGGGATGTTGATTTGGTCTCCTGCTCGTTCCACCACATCCATCATGTTAAGGGCAACCACAACAGGAAGGTCCATTTCAAGAAGCTGTGTTGTAAGATAGAGGTTTCGTTGAAGATTGCTGGCATCAACAATATTTAGGATGACTTCGGCATTTCCTTGAATTAAGTAATCACGAGCAATGACTTCTTCTAGACTGTAGGGGGAGAGGGAATAGATACCAGGCAAATCCTGAACCGTAATATCAGTACCTTTCACTTTTCCTTCTTTTTTCTCTACGGTAACCCCAGGCCAGTTCCCTACAAACTGTTTACTTCCGGTTAAACGGTTAAATAGCGTTGTTTTTCCGGAGTTGGGATTTCCTGCTAAGGCAAGAATCATATGTATACTCCTTATTCTTCTATTTCGATTTCAATTAATTTACAATCTGCTTTGCGCAGACTTAGTTCATAGCCCATGAGATTTACTTCAATGGGGTCTCCCAAGGGAGCTGTTTTTCGCATTTGAATGGATACACCCTTGGTGATGCCCATGTCCATCATTCTTCTTTTGACGGGACCTGTTCCTTGGATGCTTTTCACTTTGCCTGATTGACCAGGCTTTAAATCAATAAGTGTCATCATTTCTCCTCTTCTATCAAAATATGTATTGCGCTGGACTCATCCAGAGCGATGCGACTGTCATTTATTTTTATGATCATGTTGCCGTGAATGCGATTGATCACAAGGATTTCTTGACCAGGAACAAAACCCAAATCCTCAAGACGAATCCTAGCCTTGTCATTTCCTGTTATATGTAGGACCCGTGCCTTACCCTGTTCCAACATAGTTAGTGGATACATACTTTCTCCTTTCGGTCATTAGGATACACTAACTATTTGGCCCTGTCAACATAAAAGAGAACGATTCTCAATTAGGGCGTATTTTCATGTGATGTACAAAAGAACAGACAGCAGTATAGGGATCAAAAACAGGTAAAAAAAGAGCCCCTAGAAGGAGCCTGAGAATCCTATGAAAAACTAAGGATGTATTCGGTTAAAACACCGTGGGAAGAAGAAGAGGTGTTAAATAGGTCTCAATGACTGCAGCATGAGCTGTAGCTGGTAGACAAATGATGATCCAGGTAAAGAAAATACCTTTGAGTCTTCTTTTTATGGGGATAGTGGCTTTCTTGAGAATCGCTCTGGTAAACTCAATACAGAGCAGAGAATAGGTATTGCGTAAAGTATCTTTATTCTCTCGAGACTTACCTCACCTTCCTATGACTCATGCTGTGAAGAGTAAGGTCTCTTTTTTCCTTAAATGACCGATTGGATGATAAGTGGTGTGATATAGGCTTCAATGACAGCTGATACAGCAAGTAAAGGAAGAACGATAAAGACATAGACGAGAAGAACTCCTTTTGATCTTTCTGAAAAATGGAGAACTTCCTTTCCTAGGATTCGTTTCGAACCTTCTAGACAAAGAAGTAGACCGAGAGAAAAGGCCAGAAGGACAGCTGCGTATTCAATGATCCCATGGGGGAGAATCATAGCAAGATAAACTGAAAAGGTTGCATCAGAGACGCTCCTGAGCATGATGTAGACCATCCCTAATGCCAGTGCATTGAATCCCAGAACAACAAGGGGGAGAAAGAGAAAAGGGATAATCCCAATGGCCATGGTTCTAAGAGCGATGAGACTGTTCTTTAAAAAGAACTCTTTTACATCCTCCCAGCCAATGATTTGGTAGTCTTTCTTATCAAGAGGCTTTTTTTCTGCATGTTTAAGCGTTTCTTCAAAACTTTTTTCATCGAAGCTTATTCCCTCGTCCTCAACAACCTGTTTTGCATAACGATAAAGTAGTCTTTCTTGATGGTGTCCAGAAACCAAGGAAGAAAGCACAGTGATCAAGAGAAAAAGTGTAACTGCAAAAAGGTAGATTTTCTTTACATCCTTTAGCGTTTGCTGAATTTGTTTAACCATGTACTCCTCCTTTTGTGTAGAATTCTTTTACTCTTGTGGATGATCCTTTTATTCATGAAGCTAAAGAGTCCGCATGAAGGTTTAAACTATTCAATCCATCGCTAAGTTAACCACTCCAAACCAGCCCAGTTATTGTTTTTCTAGGGGAACCAATTTAGATTTTTGTGTAAAGAGAAGTACAAGCAGAAACAGTGAGCGCAGTCCATCTACAAGATAATGCAAAGGACTAGGTCCAAAGAGATTAATCCACGTATTAGGGGTCAAGAGCTGAAAGATGGTCTTAAAGCCTTTAGGAAGAGGAAGAACAGTTGGCACATAGGATAGGATAAAAAAACCAAGCAGAAAGAGCCAAATCTTTGCTCCAAAACGGTAGTTCAGCAGCGCCAAGAGATTCACCCATAGGGCAAAAAACATGAAGATGACGAAAAATTCATCAAGCCCCTGATACCCGTAACGGACTTTGCTAGGTCGAAGTGACCACCATAGAGTTGAACCTTGCTCAAGTCATTTTCCAGTGAAAGAAGTGAATCCAGAGGATGAGAAGAGTTGAGCCTAGAATTAGGATGACACTGGTAGTAAGAAGCGATGCAAAGGTAAACTCTTTTCTTGTCTTTCCCGTGTAGAGACCAAGGGGGAAGAACAAATAGTAATCACGATAAGCAAGGACCACCAGAAGGACGGAAAGAAGGAACAGAAAAAACACCAAGATGATCCCAGGAAGAATCAGGTCCTTGTTAATCGAGGGACTCAGGCGAGGTAAAAGCAAGATTCCTGCAGCAAGTGGTGCACTAACAACAAGACTGCTAAGAAATAGCTTTAACTTATTAAAAAGTAGGGTGTTGAAGTACGTAACGTGGAGCATGATTTCCTCCTTCTAAAGGGATTAGCTAAGATTTTCTTTATCTACAGGAGAAAGTCTAAGGGTTATCAGGGTCAAAAGTCCAAGTCCCAGAAAGAGTTCAAACAGCGACATGAAGGTGCTAACGAGCTCTCCACTTAAAACACGGGTCCAATGATCAATGTTGAAATATCGAGCAAAGGGAAGAACTTGATCTGCCTTTGGAATACGATCAGCGAAGCCTAGGACAAGACTAAAAACGAAGAGAAACAGCCAAACTTTAACTCCTGTCCGATAGTTTAGGCAAGCGAGAAGTTGAATTGCCACGCCAAGATACAAAAAGAGAAAGAGCAAGTTCCTAAGACCAGTAAATCCCAAGAAGAAAACATAGGATGGTTTAAAAACAGACTGTAGACTCTCGGCTGTTGATGCATCAGGCAGGATAAGGGTTAACACAAACATCACCATGACGCCCATAAGGAGGGTGATCCCACTTGTCAGAAGGGAAGCCACAAGAAACTCTTTTCTTGTTTTACCAGTAAAGAGAGCGAGTGGAAAATACGTATAATAATCGCTATAAGCTTGTATCAGCAGATGGATGAAGAGTGCAATCAACATAGCTTGAATGGCCAAGGAGAACCCTAGTACTTTAATCTTTTCTATGTCCAGGAAGTCAAAGGCAAGAAACGGAATAACGATCAAGCCTAAACCTAGTAGGGTAAAGAAATAGGTATAGATCAGTGTCATGATCGTTTCTTTTAGGAGCGTAGTAAACAATTTGTTATTGACCATTGTCTCCTTCTATGAGATGAACGAAGAGGTTTTGAAGGGAAAGATTTTCTAGTCAAGATCAAGATCTTTTATTCTCTGTCTT
>CAMFGQ010000131.1 GCA_945950065.1 uncultured Clostridia bacterium | reverse complement strand
GATATTATGCGCGTAAACACAATCTCATTACTGAATTTGGTAAGCTGATGGATCCATTAGCCGATAAGTTTTTGACCATTAGTGCCTTTACGGTGTTTAATGCACTGGGGCTCCTGAGCCCTGTAGTTCTTCTTATCGTATGTCTACGTGAGATCTCCATCTCGGTCTTCCGCGCCCTTGCTGCTTCAAAGGATGTGGTGATTGCTGCTAGCATTTATGGCAAGATCAAAACCATTTTGCAAATGGTGGTGATCATTCTGATTCATCTCCATCAAATTTTTCATCAGCCCTTATCGATTTGGATGAATCTTCTTATCGGCCTCATGGCATTGATGACGCTACTGTCTGCCGTTGACTATTTGTGGAAGAACAGAAAGGTCCTCAAATGATTAAAAACGTTGGCATCATGACCATTGGTGATGAAGTGCTCCAAGGACGGATTCTAGATAAGAACAAGGCAAATGTAGGTCAGTTCTTCGTTGGAAGAGGAGCAAATATCGTGTTGCAAGTGAGTCCACCTGATGATGGGAAGGCCATTGAGGCAGCACTGCTGTTTGCCCTTGAACAGGTTGATCTCTTGGTAATCACTGGTGGATTAGGTCAAACCAAGGATGATATGACCTATGCGGTCACCAGAAATGCTTTACCTGATTATGAAGTGGAAGAAATACCGAACCATGTTGGTGCAGCATCGGGTTATCTCTTGAAAAATCATGAAAAGAGTCTTATTCTACTACCGGGGCCACCACGTGAGAATCTACCCATGCTTTTAAGTCTTGAGGCTTCCTTTGAAGAAGAGGCTCTCTATGAAGCCTTCTATCATCTCAGTGGCATAGGTGAATATGCACTGGAGCAGCAGTTTGATCATCTATTTGGTGAAGATGCAAGGCATCTGGTTACCTATGTTTCCCTTGGCTTTGTCACCATTAAACTTTCCACGCGAGACCAGGAGAAGTTTGAGAGATTGCATGCACTGCTGGAAGAGACTTTTCAAGACTATATCTTTCATCGAGGCGAACTTCAACTGGAAGAAAAGATCTTTGCCATGTTAAAGGAGAAGAACCTCACTCTTTCCTGTGTTGAGTCTGCTACAGCGGGAAGTGTCCTCCATTCTTTAACAAAACTATCAGGCTCCAGTGAAGTGATTTATGGTGGGCTTGTGGTTTATCAGGAAGATGCGAAAGTGGACTTAACTCAGCTCTCAAGGGAGTTCCTAGCTGAGCATAGCACGGTAAGTAGAGAAACCTCCATGGCCCTTGCAGAGCAGGGAAATCGTATTATGGGAACCGACATTACCCTTGCTCTAACTGGCTATGCGGAACATGATGAGGAGGCTTATCAAGGCCAGTGTTATGTGGCCATTCAAACACCTGTGGGAATGGATCACTATTACCATAAGGTGGGAAGTTGGCGACGAGCTTCTTCAAGAAATGCCATGCGTGTTTTTGCCCTGAGTTGTCTACTGAAAAGCCTTGCACAGCTCTAGATTATAGGGTAGAATAGAATAGAACAATTGTTCGGGGAGGTAATATGTCAGAAAAAGATAAAGCATTATCACATGTGCTTTCTCAGATAGAGAAGCAGTTTGGAAAAGGCTCCATTATGCGCCTGGGAGATCGCCCAGAAGGAACAGGAATCGGTGTGATTCCTACGGGAGCTCTTTCCTTAGACATCGCTTTAGGAATCGGTGGTATTCCCAGAGGAAGAATCATTGAAATATATGGACCAGAATCCAGTGGTAAAACGACGGTCGCCCTGCATATGATTGCAGAAGCACAAAAGCTAGGTGGTGTAGCTGCCTTTATTGATGCAGAGCATGCTCTGGACCCCCTTTATGCAAAGAATATTGGGGTGGATACAGACAATCTTATCCTGTCACAACCTGATACAGGGGAGCAGGCATTGGAAATTGTCGATGCTCTGGTTCGCAGTAATGCCATTGATCTGATTGTCGTTGACTCTGTAGCAGCACTGGTACCCAAGGCAGAGATGACTGGAGAAATGGGTGATAGCCACATGGGGCTTCAAGCTAGACTGATGAGTCAAGCATTACGTAAGCTTACCAGCATCGTTAGTCGAAGCAATACATCGATTATCTTTATCAACCAGCTTCGTATGAAGATCGGTGTTATGTTTGGTAATCCTGAAACCACAACCGGTGGTAATGCCCTAAAATTCTATTCTTCTGTACGTCTTGATGTACGAAGAATTGACTCCATCAAAGATAGGGATTCCATCATCGGTAACCGCACACGTATCCGAGTTGTTAAAAATAAAGTAGCTCCTCCCTTTAAAACAGCTGAGTTTGACATTATGTACGGCACAGGGATTTCAAGTGTAGGATGTCTACTTGATGCAGCAGCAGATGCTGATATAGTGAAGAAATCAGGTGCCTGGTACTCCTATGGAGAAGAGCGCCTTGGCCAGGGAAGAGAGAATGCAAAAGAATTCCTCTTAGAGCATCCAGAGATCATGGAAGAAATCGATACGCTGGTCAGAGAATTCTATCAAATTAAAGCAGTAGAGAAGCCGACGGACGAAGCATAGTCCGTCTTTTTTCTTGTTGTTTTATCCTGTCTAGAGTATAATAACACTACTTTTATGTGTTGTTGAGGTGGAGTAGATGAACTTTGAAGAGTTTGCCAGTTTACAATTTAATCGCGAAGAAATGAAAAAGAGACTGCCTCGGCCCATCTATGAAAAATGGAAACAGGCCTATTATCGTCAGGATTCCTTAGATCCTACAACAGCAGATGCTATTGCTGAAGCCATGAAGGAATGGGCTCTGGAACGAGGTGCCACCCACTATAGTCACTGGTTTACTCCGCTGACAGGCCAGACAGCAGAGAAGCACCATAGTTTTGCTAAGAAAGTAGATGGAGATCTCCTCCTGTCCTTTTCAGGCTCTGCGCTTATTAAAGGTGAAACCGATGGCAGTAGTTTCCCCAGTGCTGGACTACGTACAACCTTTGAGGCAAGAGGTTATACCTATTGGGACCTTGGCTCATTTGCCTTCGTTAAAGGTTCTGTCCTCTATATCCCTAGTATTTTTGTGTCCTATTTAGGGGAACAATTGGATTTAAAAAGCCCACTGCTCAAGGCAGTTGATGTCTTTAGTCGTGGAGCGACCAAACTGTGCCATCATCTTGGGAAAGAGGATGTCAAAGCCGTGATTCCCATGGTGGGTCTTGAACAGGAATACTATTTGATTGATGAGAAAGATTATGAGAAACGCCCAGATCTTGTCTACACGGGCAGAACGCTTATGGGATCGCCACCTCCCAAGGGTATAGAATTTGATGATCACTACTTAGGGAGCATCCCACCACGGGTAAAGCTCTTTATGAAGGATGTCAATGAAGCTCTATGGAAATTAGGGATCTTTACCACCTGTGAGCACAATGAGACAGCATCTGGACAATTTGAAATTGTCAGTCTTTATGATGTGGCTGGTTTAACCATTGATCAAAACATGATTCTTATGGATGTGCTAAAAGAAAAAGCAAGAGAACATGGCTTTGTCTGCTTACTTCATGAAAAACCCTTTGCCTATAGTAGCGGAAGTGGAAAGCACAACAATCTCTCCCTTTCTACCAGTGAAGGTGAAAATTTACTTGATCCTGGCAGTTCTGCCATGGAGAACGTGAGTTTTCTCTTCTTTTTAACCGCCTTTATTGCTGCAGTAGATCGGCATCCTGTGTTGTTACGCCTTGCAGCATCAGATGCTGGTAATGACGAGCGACTAGGAGGAGGAGAGGCGCCACCTGCCATTGTCTCCATCTATCTTGGCGATGA
>CAMFGQ010000130.1 GCA_945950065.1 uncultured Clostridia bacterium | reverse complement strand
ATCTTCTTTTCTTGTAGGGCTTCATTGACCTGAATCAGTTCAGATTCTCTTCCCTGCTGGATCAAGTGATTGAGATCACTTACACTACCCACTCCCATGAGTTCTGACCATACCTCATTCTCCATATGGGCATTGTGAATTTTTGGTTGCTCATAGAAGGGAGGAATGACATCAGGTGAATAGGTTCTAGGATGAAGGAGAATGGCTCCTGGTGCATAGTGAATGATTTTGAATTCTTCTAGATAACTGGTATCTGGAACCATGTAGCCATGGAAATAGTTAATATAACCCATGCATTCATAAACTGTAGCACGGTTGTTGCGTTTATACTTTAAGAGCTCGGCTTTAAAGAAGAGTCCCTGCTCTTTAAAGAGTTGTTCTGCCTCTTCTAGGGGCAATTCAATCTTTTTAAATGGTAGAGCTTTCTCAACAAGCTCTTTCATCTTTTCTTCGATTTCTTGAAGTTCTATATGATCAAGTTCTCTTCCAAATTCAAGATAGAGTCCTCGACTCAAGGAGTGCAGCACACTCATTTCCAGATCAGGATAGATTTCTCTCAGTGCAATGTAAAAGAGAAAGACTAGACTGCGCTGATAGATGCGTACACCATCAGCGAAGGTGAGATCAATCCATCGCAGCTCATCACCCTCTTTGGCAACATAGCTTAATTCACGAATCACTTCTCCTGTGTAGGCACCAAGGATTTTTCGTGGATGATTCACTTCTTTTGATAATTCATAAAGGGTCTTCCCTGCTTTGTTTTTATCGATCGTCATAGACACCGCTTACCTCCTCAATTAAATAACTATTGATGGCATCATATTTTTTACTATCAATTTTTAATCCCGCTCTTACCATGATGTTGCGGATATCCTCAATAATCACTTCGGGTTCTCCATAGGCTTTCACAAGGTCATTGTAGCCCACAGAGTTAAAGCCATGGCCCACGATGGACGCATTGCGCAGATCCACCAAAGCCTTCATTTTGGCATCAGTGATAAAGTCAGCACAAGGTTTCAGAGATGGAGACTTTCCATGGTGATAAATGTAGTTTACAATGCCAAAGATCACATTTCCGTGATGGATGTTAAAGCGTTTACGTAAAATGCGATTGATTTTTCCTTCATTAAAGTTCTCATCAAAAATAGAGTGTACGCCTTGATGTTCTCGAAGGAAAAGAAATTTCAAGAAGGCTTCGTTAAAACGATACATCCTCCCTAAAAAATCAATGTATTCTTCTTGGACAACTTGAAAGTGCATGTTCCAGAGCAACTCGGAAAAAATCGCATTGGGCTCACCGTAGATGAGATCAAGCAGATTCTTTTCAAGAATCGATGATAGTTCCAAGGGGAACAAATCACCCTGCTCACTTAAGATGTCATGTGCCTTCTTAAAGTCAAAATTCACGCTGTAGCGAAGAAGATCAAGCATATAGACATAGGCTAGTCCTTCATCATAAATAGAGGCTATTTTGTATGCACCGCTAAAATCATAGCGCTGGATCAGCGCTAGAAGGATTTGCTCGCGTTTCATCCAAACCGACCTTTCTTATTTCTTCTTTAAAACCTTCACTCAGATGGACAACCTTCTTTTCTTGCCAAGCTAGTTGGTAACAGATTAGTCGCTGTCCGCCATGGCCCCTACCGTAACGCCTATCACCGAGAAGCTCTGCTCCCAGAGACTGAAGGCTCAGACGTATCTGATGGGTACGTCCTGTTAGCAGCTCAGCCTCTACCAAGGCATAGTCCCCTTTCTGATCTAAGATCCGAAAGATGGTCTGGGCAAGTTTTCCGTCCTGACTTTCTGTCATACCTGTTCCTTGGGAGACTTTTTCAACACGAAGCTCACAGAGGCCTTCTCTAATTGTACCAAAGATTAGCGCTAAATAGAGTTTTTTTATTAAAGAGTTACGTTGTAGCTCCTCTAATTCTTTACTTCTCTGATAGTTTTTGGCAAAAAGAACGAGACCCTCGGTATCTTTATCCAACCTACCTAAAGGCGAGGGACGAAAGGTTCTGCTACAAGCATCTTGTAGATAAGACTGTACGCGAAGACTCAGACAGTCTTCACCGCTTCGATCAGGCGTGGTCTTGAGTCCTCGCTCTTTATAGACAACCAGATCCTCCTCATCCTCAAAGATAATCTCAATGTCTCCCCCTTGAAAGTGCATGGTTTCAGGCCCCCATGCCCTTTCGCGATCAGGGCTGAGGTAGACAAAAAGCTCATCTCCTTCCTGAAGGAATTCATGGATGTCTATACGCTTGCCATTGCGTTTCACATCTTTTTTTCGAAAGAGTTTATAGATTTCTCCCCGTGGTGCTCTTGGCAAGGCTTTTCGAAGAAATCGATCCACTCTTTGACCTGCACTACTGGAATCAATGGTAAAGATCACAAAGGCCCCCTTATACATTGCAATACTGTTGTAATTATGTTAAATTGGAACAAGAGGTGATGCTATGTTTGAAAAATTAAAAGACATTTTCTATGATATTAGCGATTACGTGGTTACTATTATTATAGTCTTTTTCATCGTAATATCCATAGGATTTATTATGACTAAATCCTACGGATTGGAGTTTTCAAAGAACGATCTCCTTTCCTTCTTCCAAAGTGGGAAAAATACCGAGGTGATCGCTACGGGAACCAGTGACGATGAAAAGGATAAAGTAGAAAAAACCACACCCGAAACTCCAACAGATGTTGTTGAGACGTCGACGCCAGAAACCAGTACTGCTGGTACAACAACCCCTGAAACAGACACTCCTGAGACTGAAGAAGCTCAAAAGGATGAGGCTGTTGAAGTAGGAATCTACGAAGGCGATGATGCTTATGATATTGCTGAACGTCTTGTAGAAAACGGTGTGATTAAGGATGCTCAGGACTTTGTGAATGAGCTGATTGAGCGAGGACTTGATACCAGTGTTCGTGTCGGAGAATATAGCTTCAAAAAAGACATGACAATGGATGAGGTCTTTAGTGTACTTTTTGACTAGGAGGTAAACATGCCACTGGTAACAACCAAAGAAATGTTCAAGAAAGCCTATGAAGGAAAATATGCCATCGGAGCTTTCAATGTGAACAACATGGAAATCATTCAAGGGATTGTGGAGGCAGCTAGCGAAGCCAATGCTCCACTGATTCTTCAAGTTTCTGCGGGTGCGCGCAAATACGCAAACTCTACTTACTTAATGAAACTGGTTGAAGCTGCCCTTGAGGAAGCTCCACAGCTTGATATTGCACTGCACTTAGACCACGGAGATTCCTTTGAACTGTGCAAGCAGTGTATTGATGATGGATTTACATCGGTGATGATTGATGGTAGCCATCTTCCCTATGAGGAGAATGTCGCTCTAACCAAGAAGGTAGTCGACTATGCTCACTCCAAGGGCGTCACTGTGGAAGCAGAACTGGGACGCCTTGCTGGTGTTGAAGATGCCGTCAATGTAAGTGCAGAGGATGCTACCTATACTGATCCTGAACAAGCCTTGGACTTTGTTACCAGAACTGGTTGTGATTCCCTTGCAGTAGCCATTGGGACTTCCCATGGTGCATATAAATTTACTGGAGAACCCAAATTGGATATTCCAAGACTCCAGAGAATCCAAGAACTCCTTCCTGGATTCCCCATCGTTCTCCATGGAGCAAGCTCTGTTATTCCTGAGTTTGTTGAGATGAACAATGAATTTGGCGGAGAGATCCCCGGAGCACGTGGTGTTCCCGAGGAACTCATTCGTGAAGCAACCAAATATGGTGTGTGCAAAGTCAACATTGACTCTGACCTACGTCTTGCCATGACAGGCGTCATCCGCAAGGAGTTAGCAGAAGACCCAAGTAACTTCGACCCACGAAAATA
>CAMFGQ010000129.1 GCA_945950065.1 uncultured Clostridia bacterium | reverse complement strand
ATCTTCTCCTTCCTCTTCTTCTTAGCGCTGATGGTTGCAGCATTGACAAGTAGTATGTCTCTACTTGAAGTTGTTGTTAGCTATCTGATTGATGAGAAGAAAATGGATCGTAAAAAAGCTACACTTGGTACTGCAGCAGTAATGTTCGGTATGTGTATCTTGTCCTCACTGAGTCTGGGTGCATTGTCCGGCTACCCGATTTTGGGTGTAGGATTCCTAGATCTACTGGATCTCGTTACCGACAAAATCTTCCTCGCTGTGGGTGGAATGCTCATCGCCTTCTTCGTTGGATGGAAGCTTGATCGACAACTCCTTTATGATGAATTTACAAGTCATGGGAAAACAGCAACAGGTCTTTTCTCCCTGTGGTATGGTGCGATTAAAGTCATCCCCATATTGATTGCCATCGTCGCGGTTGCTGGAATTATTTCCATCAAACAAACAGGTGTTATGGTATTGGGTCTCGTTACCATTGCTCTGATGGCTGTTTTTTCAAAGAAAATCTAACAGAATTCGATTTATGTTGGGGTTGATTCCATATACAGAAGGAATGAACCCCTTCACACTCTTTTTCTTCTTTTAAGCCAGTCACTCTTACTGTAGAAGACTACTCCGGTGCTTATCGCGGATCAATCAACGCGCTTAACTTAATCTATATCTTCAACTGAATCATGCTAGTTATCAATGCTAATGGATCTTCCTTAGCAATGTTTGCCTCGTGGAGATCCTTAATAAATAAAGAGGAGGAAGCATTAATGAAAGCCTTAGCAATGTTACGCATAGGAGAAATTGGCTGGATCGAGAAAGAAAAACCAGAATGTGGCCCCACCGATGCCATTATTCGTCCCTTAGCCCTTTCTCCCTGTACATCTGATGTACACACGGTATGGGAAGGTGCAATCGGTGATCGACACAACATGATTCTCGGTCATGAAGGTTGCGGTGTGGTAGAAGAAGTTGGTTCACTTGTTAAAGACTTTAAACCTGGCGACCGAATCATGGTAGCGGCAATTACTCCAGACTGGAATTCTCTTGAAGCACAAGGTGGATATCCCATGCACTCTGGTGGCATGCTGGCTGGTTGGAAATTTTCAAACTTTAAAGATGGAGTTTTCGGAGAGTATTTTCATGTAAATGATGCCGATGGAAATCTTGCTCTTCTACCTGACTCCATTACTCCTGAAGAAGCATGTATGTTGTCTGACATGGTGCCAACTGGATTCCATGGAGCAGAACTTGCAGATGTACAGTTTGGTGATACAGTGCTTGTTATTGGAATTGGACCAGTAGGTTTAATGGCTGTGGCCGGAGCCAATCTACGTGGAGCTTCTCGAATTCTTGCTGTTGGAACGCGACCAAATTGTAGAGAAGTGGCACAAATCTATGGAGCGACGGATCTAATTAGTTACAAAGAAGGACCCATTGAAGAGCAAGTATTAGAACTGACTCGTGGTAAGGGAGTAGATAAGATCATCATTGCAGGTGGGGGTGTTGAGACCTTTGAACCTGCGATTAAAGCATTAAAGCCAGGTGGAAAGATCGGTAATGTAAACTATCTTGGTAGCGGAACCTATGTGAACATTCCACGTGCTGAGTGGGGTGTTGGAATGGGACATAAGCAAATTCAGGGTGGTCTGATGCCTGGTGGACGCTTAAGAATGGAAAAACTAGGTAGCCTATTAGAGATGGGCAAATTAGATGTGAAACACTTGATCACTCATCGCTTTGAGGGCTTCGAAAAAATAGAAGACGCACTACTCCTAATGAAAGATAAACCACGTGATCTGATTAAACCGGTGGTTAAACTCTAAAGAATGAAAATCCTCATTATTTCGGGCTTTTTGGGTTCTGGTAAAACAAGTTTTATCAAGGCCATGGCAAAAGCCACAGGACGAGAATTTGTTATCGTTGAAAATGAGTTTGGAGAATTGGGAATTGATGGGGAGATCCTGAAACAGGATCTCCCTAGATCTGAGACCGATGCTGAAATGAAAATTTGGGAACTCAGTGAAGGTTGCATCTGCTGTTCCTTAAATCTTGACTTTTCTTTATCGGTTCTTACGATTCATAATGCCATCAATCCTGATTATCTTGTTGTGGAACCAAGTGGTGTTGCCATGCTAAGCAAAATCCTCCAGCAAATTCATCGCGTTCGCTATGGTGACATTGAGTTGTTGGCACCTGTTACCGTGGTGGATTATGAAAACTATCTGATTAGTAAAAGAGAATTTAGTGAGTACTTTGATGATCAAGTGGCTTCGGCGGGAATTCTGGTGGTGAGTAAATCAGAAGGGGTTGATCCTGAGGACTTTGATAAGTTGAAGGAACAGCTCTCTCTTGCAGATGATGTACTTTTTCCCAGGGAACACTACAGCAAGTGGAGGAAGGAGGATTGGGATCGCATCTTAACACGAAAACTTCTCATCACAGAAGATAAGGATAAACCCTTCTCCTTTCAAGACATGGAAGTGCCGAAGGAACAAGCTCTAGAAAGCCTCAGCCTTGTATACCCTGGCATCAACAATCCTGATGAACTCTATCATGCTCTAGAAAAACTTATAGCCGGAGACTATGGTCGGATTGTTCGCGCCAAGGGATATATGGGAAAGAAACATGGCTTTCGGTTTGAGTTAGTGGAAGGAACTTTTCTCATTACAGGTATGGAAAAAGTAGAGCATCCTAGGATTGTTGTCATTGGAAAGCACTTAAAGAGGTCAGAGATACGAAAGTTGTTTTCTATAGACTTGAGTAAACCCATGAAACTAAAAATCTCCAAGGAGAGGAATCTCTGATGGAGATTTTTTAGATAGATCTTCATCAACAATGTTCATCATGTCAAAGATCCTCTTTACTTCCCTAGCAATATTGGGTAAGTATACCTTGCTGGACCCATTGATCCTGTAGAGCATCATCCCGAAAGAAGTGATCCTGGGATTAGTACCATAGATAATCGAACACAAGGGGAAGCATCCCCAAAAATAGAAATGAAAGAAGGAATGGAATGAGTAGATTTAGGCCTATTGAAAGAGTGTTTACTGGTCCATCTCCACATTGGGTGGGGAATGGGTTTCATGTAAGTCAGTATTTTCCACGGGGACAAGGTAGAGAATTTTTTGATCGCTTCTCTCCTTTTATCTTATTGGACTATAATGCGCCACGCTACTTTGAGGGTACAGAGCGCATGGTAGGTATTGGACCTCACCCCCACCGAGGTTTTGAAACCGTGACCTTTGCCTTTGCAGGTAAAGTAGAACATGGAGACAATCAAGGAAACCACGGCGTGATAGAGCCAGGAGATGTCCAGTGGATGACCGCTGGTTCTGGTATTTTGCATAAGGAGTATCACGAGAAAGAATATGCCAAAAATGGCCGTGTCTTCCATATGATCCAGCTATGGGTTAATCTGCCTGCCAAGGACAAAATGACAGACCCAAGATACCAAGCGCTCCTTGCTGAAGATATGGGTAAGCTTGAACTTCCAGATGATGGAGGAGAGATCATCGTCTATGCCGGAGAAGTCATGGGTGTCAAAGGCCCAGCTCTCACCTTTAGTCCCATGGACATCTTTAAAGTGACTCTAAATAAAGAAAAAGAAGTTACCCTCAATCAGCCAGCAGAGTACAATACAGGCATGCTGGTCATCGATGGATCCTTCCAATTGGATGAAGATAAAACCATTGAAGCGGGGGACTTTGTGCTCTTTGAGAATCTCCCCGGTGACATTTTACTCAAAGGAGAATCGGACCAAGCCTCAGCAGTATTCCTCAGTGGAGAACCTCTGAATGAACCAGTTGTCGCAGGTGGTCCCTTTGTGATGAATACAGTAGAGCAGCTGGACCAAGCAAACAATGACTATAGAAATGGTCTTTTTGGAAGTCACGACTTTTAAAAAGAAAAATCCCTGACCAAA
>CAMFGQ010000128.1 GCA_945950065.1 uncultured Clostridia bacterium | reverse complement strand
TAGATCCAGAAAAGACAGTGCTGATTCATATTGATTTGGTGGAGGGTTTTTTACGTACTGGAGCACTCCACTCTAAAGATGCAGCAGAAATCCTTCCCTTTGTTGTGAAAGTAAATGACAAGATGAAGGACTATGAAAAGATTTTCGTACTGGACTCCCATGAAGAAGGAGCAGTAGAGTTTGGTTCCTATCCCCCACACTGTGTGCTGGGAAGTGGTGAGGAAGAGCTTGTAGAAGAACTCCTTCCCTATGTAGAGGATCATCTTGTGCTTCGCAAAAACAGCACCAATCTCTTCCATGCAGCTGCTTTTCAGCAGTGGCTCAAAGAGAATGATCGCATCACTGACTTTGTCTTTGTAGGTGTGGTGACAGATATTTGTGTACTGCAAGCCTGCCTAACCCTAAGAAGCTATTTCAATGAACATAATGCCAAGAAAGAACTCCATGTGCTTGTCCCTGGTGTGGATACTTTCCACTTGGATGCTACGCAACACCACAGAGGTCTTATGAATCTCTTTGGCCTCTACAACATGAAAATGAATGGCATTCATCTTTATCGTGATCTCAAGTGACTCAAAAACTTCTGAGCTGGTACGATGAACATAAACGAGAGCTTCCTTGGAGAGATAAAGGGAATCCCTACTATGTCTATTTGTCCGAGATCATGCTTCAGCAGACGAGGGTGGATGTAGTAAGGGATTACTTTCAGCGCTTTATTGCTGAGGTTCCTGACTTTAACGCCCTAGCTCAGCTAGATGAGGAGAAGCTTCTCCATCTTTGGCAAGGTCTTGGTTACTATCAGAGAGCAAGAAGAATGAAAGAAGCTGCCAGGATCATTATGAATGAGCATCAAGGTAATATCCCTGAGGATCTGGATGAGCTTCTTAAACTACCGGGAATTGGTCCCTATACAGCTGGTGCACTGTTATCCATTGCCCATGATCAGAAAGCTCCAGCAATAGATGGAAATGTGATTCGTATTTATGCGCGCCTCTATCTTTTAGAGGGCACTCCTGTAGATAGAGAGTTAAAGAGAGAAGTACAAGAGCATCTCCTTCATGATCTTCCCGATGAGAGATGCGGAGACTTTAATCAGGCACTCATGGATCTTGGAGCAACTATCTGTAAACCACGCAGTCCCCTTTGCCATGACTGCCCTCTTCAAGAAGATTGTCTTGCCTATCAGGAGGGTGTGGTTGAACTCTATCCTGAGAGGACCAAAACCAAGGACTCTCCTATCTATGAGAAAACCCTACTTGTCTTTAGTAATGATGGGAACATCGGTCTACTTCGTGGGGAGGAAAATCTCCTGCAAGGCCTGTGGAGATTTCCTACCATAGAAGGCCATGACCCAAGCCATCTAACAAATCCCCATTATCTGGGAGAACGCAAACACATCTTCAGCCATCAAGTATGGAAAATGAAGGCCTATGCAGTAGATGGAAGCATGGAGGGACTCCACTGGGTGCCTAAAAATAAGCTACATGATTATCCCATGGCAAGAGCTTTTTCCTGGCTAAGGGATCTGATAAAACAAGAGAATAATGAAACAATAGAAGCTAAAAAAAGCTAACACCAAGTTGATAAACCCCTGTGTGAAACTTTATCGTAATTGAGCAAACTTTCTCCTTGATTATTACATTATTATAAGAGATAATAGTAAAAATGAAAGGAGGACCCTATGCAACGAGAACGATTTACATCACGACTGGGGTTTATTCTCATTTCCGCGGCCTGTGCCATTGGGCTGGGAAATGTATGGAGATTCCCCTATATCACTGGACAATATGGCGGAGCCGCCTTTGTACTCATCTACCTAGCCTTTTTAGTCCTCCTTGGTGTTCCCATTATGACCATGGAATTGGCAGTAGGTAGAGGATCACAAAGGAGTGTAGCTTCATCCTTCTCAGCACTGAGACCCGACACGAAAAAATGGAACTTCTTCGGTTATATGGCAATGGCAGGCAATTATATTTTGATGATGTTTTACACCACAATTACCGGCTGGATGTTCTATTACTTTGTCAAAATGGTTTCAGGTGCATTTACTGGACTGGATGCTGAGGGTGTTGCGGGTGTCTTTGGAAATCTTGTTTCCAATCCCGTCACCATGACCATCTGGATGATCATCACCATTACCCTAGGCTTTTTCATTGTTTCCCAAGGCCTCAACCGAGGCGTGGAGAAAACAACAAAGATTATGATGATTCTTTTACTCCTCATCATGTTAGGCCTGGTGGTCAAATCCGTAACTCTCCCTGGAGCAAAAGAAGGACTACTCTTTTACTTAAAACCTGACTTCTCTAAAATCAAGGAGGCAGGCATCCTAGAGGTCATCTTTGCTGCCATGGGACAAGCATTCTTTACCTTAAGTGTAGGGATTGGTAGCATCGCAATTTTTGGTAGCTATCTTGAAAAAGACAAGAGCTTGACAGGCGAAGCAATTTCCATTACGCTATTGGATACTTTCGTAGCCCTAATGGCTGGACTTGTGATTTTCCCAGTAACCTCTGCCTTTGGAGTTTCCGTTGGCCAGGGACCTGGACTGATCTTTGTCACTCTCCCCAATGTCTTTATTAACATGTCTGGAGGCAGAATTTTCGGAAGTCTCTTCTTCCTCTTTATGAGTTTTGCTGCCTTTAGTACGGTACTGGCTGTCTTTGAGAACATTGTTGCCTTTGCCATGGATCTATGGGGATGGACAAGAAAGAAGGCTTTCTATGTGAATACGCCACTTCTTATTCTCCTGTCCATGCCAGCGGTCCTAGGATTTAATCTATGGAGTGGTTTTGCACCACTAGGCGAGGGTACCATTGTGTTGGACTTAGAGGATTTTATTCTCAGTAACAATCTTCTTCCCCTTGGTGGTTTAGTCTATGTTCTCTTTACCACCAGACGCTATGGTTGGGGATGGGATAACTTCCTTCAAGAAGCCAATACGGGAGAAGGGATGCGATTCCCCTCTTGGGCAGTCTTCTATTGTAAATGGATACTCCCCCTGATTATCTTGATTGTCTTTGTTGGGGGTTATCTAGAAAAATTCTTCTTATAAGTTGAGGTAACTATGCTGTTGTATCTGATCATTGTTCTTGTTAAGACCTTTGAGGTTGCCCTTGGTACCCTAAGGATTAAGCTCATTACCAAGGGTCAACGTATCCACGGTGCCATTGTGGCCTTCATTGAGATTGTCATCTGGCTCTTGGTTGTAGCCAATGTACTTTCCGATATGAACGACCCCTGGAAAATCCTTGCCTATGCACTAGGTTATGCCATGGGTAACTATCTGGGTGTAGTGGTAGAAGAGTGGATTGGTCTTGGTAGTACCAAGGTTGAAGTCGTCTTAAATACTAAGAAAACCAAAGAGGTAGTGGATAAGATTCGTGCACTTGGATTTGGTGTTACCGTGATTGATGGAGAAGGTCGTGATGAAAAACGAAATGTTCTTCTTGTCATTGTTCCTCGTAAATCCGTGCCCAAGATTAGCAAGATCCTTGAAGAGGCACAGGCCTTTGTGACCATTACTGACATTAAACCAGTTTACCGGGGAATCGGTGGACTCAAGAAATAATCTCTTTCAGAGCAGGTCAAAAGTGACCTGCTCTTTTTGTGTAAAAAACATGGTCTTACAGAGCAAGACCAGAAATAAGGTAAAAAGCAAAGTAACATAAAACCATTAGCGAGAGAAGTTTGTCTTCTTCAGCCCCTACCCTCTTCCACCGGAAAGGATCCTCTGCATGACCAAGAGTAAAAAAGGGTAAGATGATGAACATAAAGGAGAATCTATGGCAAAATTAGAAAGAGAACTTATAGGAGATTTTGATGAGATCCTTTCCCATCTAGAAGATGTCATCTTAAGTGGAAGCTTAAGTGCTTCACTTGAGGATGCCAGTGACTTTAGGGAAGACAATGCCCGTTGTAGCGTCCGTGT
>CAMFGQ010000127.1 GCA_945950065.1 uncultured Clostridia bacterium | reverse complement strand
TGGGTTGTCTTAATGCTATATCCTTCACTTACATCGCTTAATTCCGTGGCTGGATCGAATCCTTTCGCTAATCCCATTAGAATTTCATCTTTTACTTTCGACAAATGATTCCTTACATGAGATTGCGCGAGATTACTATCCCTTCTTTCAATTGCATCGATAATGTCTTTGTGTTCTTGAACAATTTTCATGGAATAGTTCTTATGCATAGAATAGAAAATGTAGCGCCAATATAAATCATAGACCAATGCTATTTCTTGATAAAGCAATCGATTTCCTGATAATTTTGCTAGCTTTCTATGAAAAGTTCTGTCTGTCTCTTGAATAGCTCTCGAATCAACAGGCATTTGGGATGCTAGGAGGAATTGTTTTTCAACAACTGCACGAATCTCTTCAATTTCAGAATGATCTTGCCAGGAATATGCTGCAAGGGAAACACACAATTCTTCCAAGACAACTCTTACTCTGTAGATGTCCATAAAAGCATCAACCGTGACAGATGAAACCACATTTGTTTTTGCTCCTTTTCGCTCAGCAAAGCCTTCATTAATCAGTCTTTCAATGGCTACTCTTATGGGAGTACGGCTCATGGAGAACATCTTACTCAATTCAATTTCTCGCAAGGGCTGACCAGGAACAAGCTCCAAAAAGAGTATTTTGTTTTTAATTAGTGTATAAGCTAACTCAGCTTTGCTTTCTGGTACGAAACCTTCTATCATCATATTCTATATCCAATCTGAGCATCATGACTTGGCTCACTTCCTTGATGACTCTTTTATCATCTAAATTAATTGTACACTTTCAGTGAAATGTATTCAAGTTTAGGGTTTGCCTTGACATGTTTATTAGCACATTTCCAATGTGCTTAGGATAATCATACAAGTAGTCTTAGAAACTCATTAATTGAGGCACCAATGCCTTTGGGTTATACTATAAAGTAATCAGAAATCAATCTCTATCTAGATCGCGAAGAAACACAAGATTGAATATGAAAAAACACACAAGTTGACATTGAACCTAATGATCTGATAAAGAAATGTAGCTACTTTTTGCGGAAGTTGAACTAAGTCCAATAACACACTTTCATCCGCCAACTGATAGCCAGTGAAGAGGATAAGGATGAATCAAAAATCAAATCGATGGGCCTTTGCACTGGGAACCTTAGGAAGAGATATGGTCTACACCATGGTCTCCATGTTCCTCTTGGTCTACTTAACCGAGATTCGAGGTGTTAGCAATATAGAACTGACTTGGATCTCCACAGTCATGCTACTCTGTAGAGTTTTTGATGCTCTCAATGATCCTTTTATGGGAATGCTTGTGGATAATACACGAAGTCCTTGGGGAAAGTTTAAGCCATGGATCTTATTTGGTGCCCTAAGTAGCGCTCTTGTGGCCTTTCTTCTGTTTTGGGATTTTGGTTTGGCTGGAAAGAACTTTATCTTCCTCTTCTCCATTCTTTATCTACTTTGGGGAATCTTCTATACGACAAATGATATTTCTTTCTGGTCCATGATGCCCGCACTAAGTCACGATCAAAAAGAACGCGAACGGATTGGGAGTTTAGCTCGTATCATTGCCAACATAGGACTCTTCTCGGTTGTTGCATCTGTAATCCCCATCACGTCGCTCTTGACTGAACAAACAGGTAATCCAAGACTAGCCTGGAGTCTCTATATGGGAGCATGTGTCATTATCATGCTAGTCTTTCAGATGATTCCTCTTTTTGTCATCAAGCTTCCTCCAGCTCTAGGTGGGGAACAAGAAAAAACCAGCCTTAAGGGACTGGTCTATGCGCTGTTTAAAAACGATCAACTCCTAATTACCGCTCTTGGTATGGGGCTCTTTATGGTTGGCTATATTACGACCACTAGCTTTGGCGTCTACTATTTTAAATACGCCTATGGAGATGAAAGCATGTATAGCATCTTTGCCCTTGTCCTAGGCATCTCTCAAATTGCAGCACTACTTGTCTTTCCTCTTCTTAGTAAACATATGTCGCGAAAAAAACTCTATTCACTGGCTATGACCATGCTGATTTTAGGCTATGTCCTTTTCTTTTTCTCTCCCATGAGAATGGGCTTTATTGCTGTTGCCGGCATTCTTCTTTTTGTCGGGCAAGCCATGATTCAGCTTCTAATGCTGGTCTTTCTAGCTGATACCGTTGAATATGGACAGTGGAAATTAGATCAGAGAAACGAAGCCATAAGCTTTGCCATTCTACCCTTCATCTACAAAATCGGCGGAGCCCTAGGTAACTCTATTGTTGGCTACACTCTTGTCTTAACGGGACTTAATACCATTCAAAGCCACACCCAGGCAACCCCCTCCATGATTTCAACCATGAAACTTGTGATGATGATCTTCCCTCTTGTGCTGATGGTAGCTTCTTTTATTCTCTATTTACGTTTTTACCGCCTAGACGCCAAACTCTTTCATACAATCTTAATGGATCTCAAAAAGAAGAGTTAGACTGGTTCCTTTTGCAAAGACACCGAAATACACCAGTCTTCTTCCGGAGGATACTTTAGAGTGTAAGCTAAACCTTTATAAAAAACATCTCAAACTTTTTCAACATCAATCACTCCCCAAACAGTGGATCCTATGCGCTTTTTTCTGCCCTTCTGTCACATTGTCCTTCTTTTTCCCCTTTATAGGATGAGTGAAACATCTCAGAAAGAGTATAAAGTAAACATCACTTTCTACCTCATAACCACTGAGAACAACTCGAAGAAGAAGTATGAAAGGATTAAACATGAAAAAGTTCATAAGTGTAGGACTAGCCTTGCTACTCTTAGTAGGCTGTACCACCAATCAAGGAGGAAGCAGCAAGATCGACCCTCCACCATCACTTAGTTATGAAGATGAAGACTTTAATCAACGTTTCGATGAAACGAAACCTACCGATGAGGGCTTGAAGAATCTTTGGCGTTTTACAGATAAGAGTTTTTCTCTTTTGAGAGAAGAAGAGAATCGCTTGTATTCTCCCCTTAGCCTCTATCTTGCACTGGATATGTTAAAAGAAGGTGCAGAAGGAGAAACCCTAGAGGAGCTAAAGTCACTTTTAGGTGAAGGTATAGATCCAAAGAAATTAATGGACCACCTCAGCGTAGATGTTGAGGATGCACGACTTCTTATTGCCAATAGCTTTTGGGCTCAGGAAGGTTTTCCTCTCAAGGAAGAGTTTATCCAAAACCTAAGAGATAAATTCTATGCTACGGGTCAAGAAGTCAATCTTGGCACGCAAAAAGGTATGGATCAGATCAGTGCATGGATTGATGAAAACACCATGGGCAAGATCAAGCCACAGTTCGAACCCAATGAAGACTATAGGCTTTTTCTCGTCAACACCCTCTATCTTAAGTCGGCATGGCAAAAAGCCTTTGATCAATCCAATACGAAGGACGATACATTCTATGGAAACGATGAATCAACCATACCCTTTATGAATCTTGCGAATGAATCAGGAATGTTCTTCCAACACCAGCAGTTCAAAATGGCCACTAAAACTTTGAGCCAAGGTATGAGCATGCTCTTTGTCCTCCCTGAAGAAAATGTAGAGCTTAAGGATTTAGCTCTGGAGGAGATCCTCTCTTCACGAGATCAGCTTGAAGCAGCAAGCATAAACTGGAGCATGCCAAAACTCCATCTAGTAGATGATCTTGAACTCAATGAGACCTTAGAAGCCCTTGGTATAAAGAAAGCCTTCACAGACCAAGCTGAATTCAACCAACTTTCTCAAGAACCAACTTTCGTTTCGCTGGTTAAGCAGTTTACGGACTTGGTCTTAGATGAAGAAGGGGCTGAAGCAGCCGCTGCAACGGTCATCGGAATGAAAACCACTGCAGCTAGGCCAGAAGACCCTGTAGAGATGAAACTAAATCGACCCTACTTGCTTGTGCTTATGCAACGAGACGTACCTCTCTTTATCGGAGAAGTCTATGCTCCACCTGCA
>CAMFGQ010000126.1 GCA_945950065.1 uncultured Clostridia bacterium | reverse complement strand
AGAGGTAACTGGTAATTTGGACGATCAGGTTCTACGTCAATTAGAAGAAAAATTGAACTTTTATCGTGGGCTTGAAGAGCGTAAAGAAACCGTGCTTCGTCTCCTTGAAGAGCAGGGTAACCTAACCGATGAATTGAAAAAGGAAATCGATGAGGCCCAAAGTCTACAACGTGTGGATGATATTTATCGACCCTTTAGACCAAAAAAGAGAACCCGTGCCACCATTGCTCAAGAAAAGGGGCTAGGACCTCTGGCGGAGTATCTGTTAGAGGGTAAAGGAAGTGAAGAGAATCTTCTTCTTTATGCCGAGGAGTTTCTCAGTGAGGAAAAGGAAGTAGAAACGGTACAAGAGGCCTTAGTCTATGCTCAGGATATTCTTGCTGATCAGTTTTCAGATGATAGCCAAGCTAGAAACATTGTACGAAGGGAATCATTTTTTAGTGGACGTATCCAAAGTGAAGGAACCGAGGACATGGATTCTGTCTATGAAGTCTATCAAGATTTCTCTGAACCTTTGCGTAGCATGAAACCTCATCGTACACTGGCCATCTTTAGAGGGGAGAAGGAAGGCTCCCTGCGTATTAGTTTTGCTTTTCCTGATGATGTGATTCTGAGGAAATTAAGGGGACTCTATCTTGATGAAGATCATGGTTTTCCCCACTATGTGGAAGAAGCTCTGGAGGATGGTTATAAACGATTACTCAAACCCAGCATTGAAACGGAAACAAGAAATGCTCTGAAAGAAGTAGCAGATAGTGAATCCATAGAGGTCTTTAAGAACAATCTGCGTCCCTATCTTATGCAACCACCCATTGCAGGTCAGGTGGTTATGGGACTGGATCCTGGTTTTCGAACGGGATGTAAACTTGCAGTTGTGGGTGGGTTAGGAGAGCTTCTGGATTACACCACTATTTATCCAACAAAGCCAAGAGAAGATGTGGTCGGATCTAAGAAAGTTATCGGCTCCATGGTTGAAAAATACGGAGTAACCCTTATCGCCATTGGCAATGGTACGGCTTCTAGGGAAACTGAAGCTGTGGTTGCTTCCTATATCGAGGAGAGTGGAGCAAAGATTCACTACGCCATCGTCAATGAATCCGGTGCATCCATTTATTCGGCTTCTCCTCTGGCTCAGGAGGAATTTCCGCAACTGGATGTCAGCATTCGAGGTGCAATCAGCATTGCAAGAAGAATTCAAGATCCCCTTGCTGAACTGGTGAAGATTGAGCCAAGGCATATTGGGGTGGGGCAGTATCAACATGATGTTAATCAAAAAATGCTCAATGAAAGTCTTGAAAAAGTTGTAGAAGACGTGGTCAATGCAGTAGGCGTCAATGTCAACCAGGCATCCTTTAGTCTTCTCAGTTACGTAGCGGGAATTAGCAAGAATTTGGCAAAAGCCATTGTACAGTATAAAGAAGAAAAAGGTGGTTTTTCCAGTCGAAAAGACTTCCTTGAGGTAAAGGGGCTTGGCCCCAAAACCTTTGAGCAATGTGCAGGTTTTCTACGCGTCCCTGAGAGTAGTGATCCACTGGATCACACCGCAGTTCATCCCGAGAGTTACGAAGTGGCAAGAAGACTACTGGGCCTCGACCTAGGGAGTCTGGACATTAGAGCACTCTCACAGGAACTAGAGATCGGTGAGCCAACACTGAGGGATATAGTGGAAGAACTGAAAAAGCCCGGGAGAGATCCCCGGGAAGAAATGCCTAAGCCCATTCTGCGTTCAGATGTGTTAAGCTTAGATGATCTAGAAGAAGGTATGGTTTTGAAGGGAACTGTACGAAATGTTGTCGACTTTGGAGCCTTTGTAGATATTGGAGTGAAGGAAGATGGATTGGTTCATGTTTCCAAAATCTCCAAGAAGTTTATCAAACATCCCAGTGATGTACTCCAAGTCGCAGATATTGTTGAGGTGAAAATCATCGGCATTGATCGAAAGAGAAACAAAATCTCTCTCTCCATGCGCGATGTATAAGGTCTATGGATAAAAAGACAATTCGCAGTCGTTTATGGACATTAAGTTATCCTACCATGATCAGCTTTGCACTCCAGAGTGTTTATGATTTGGTGGATATGGCATGGGTAGGGCGTATTTCAAAGGAATCTGTAGCAGGTGTAACCCTGTTTTCTACAGTCTTTTGGTTCTTCGCCCTCCTAAATGAAATCATTGGCAGTAGTTCAGTCTCTATGATTTCTCAAAGTTTTGGGAAAGAAGATCAGGAGCGAACAAGAATTGTAGCTGAGCAGACCATTAGTTTCAAAGTACTTATGGCCTTGCTTTCTGCTACCCTTCTTTTTTTCTTCTATAAACCTGCGCTCTCTCTCTTTAACCCCAATGCTGAAGTTATGAAGGCTGCAGTGGATTATGGTTACATTCGCATCTACTTTCTGCCTATGATGTTTGCTTATTATTCGGTGAATACCATTTTCCGCTGTACAGGAGACTCCAAGATACCCATGTACATCATGGGATTTGCCTCTGTCCTGAACCTTATCTTGGATCCTCTCTTTATGTTTCAGCGTATTCCAGGAATCGGCATTAGAGGCTTGGGCTTAGGAGTCTACGGTGCTGCCTTGGCAACGGTCATCAGTATGACCCTGAGTTTTGTCATTGGCATTTTGATTCTGTTCTACAGAAAAGAAGGAGTGCGGATTAGTCTGAGTGGACTCTTCAAACTCCATCCATCGATTGATAAGCAGCTTCTGACCATTGGGCTTCCCAGTGGATTAGAAGTCTTCGTCCGTCAGCTTAGTTTAGCGCTGTTGATGAAATTTGTTACGGTCTATGGTACCACCGCTGTATCTGTAGCGGGAATTGGGGGAAAGATCTTTAATTTTGCCTTTATGCCCATTGTGGGATTTATGATGGGAGGATCAGCCCTTGCCGGCCAATTTATTGGTAGAGATGAGATTGACCATGCCGAGGCTACTGCATACATTGCAGCAAGGATCAATGGTTCACTGATGTTTCTTGTAGCCATCATAGCCTTTGTCTTCCCAGAGGGTGTTATGAGAGTCTTCATTGATGACCCTGAGGTCATTGCCATGGGAGCACAAATGATTCGCTTTACTGCGCCTGTGGTGGTCATGGTAGGCTATGGATTTGGTCTATCTGTGGTGTTCTCAGGGGCAGGGGAGAACATAGCCTTTCTGATTACCAGTGTGCTGGCTCGTATTGTAGTGCAGCTACCCTTTTTATTCCTTGTGGTGGTAGTTTTGGAGAAACCCGTGAATTATGTATGGGCAAGCTTTTTAGTTACAGAAGTTGTAGAAATCATCTGTCTTCATTATTTCTTTTATAGGGGCAGATGGAAACATAAACGAGTGTAGGAGGAAGAATGATCAAAATCATTGGTATTTCTGGAGGTACAGCTTCTGGTAAAACAACCATCGTTCACGAACTACTAGAGACCTTGGGTGAATCGGGTCAACTGATCAGTCAAGATGCCTATTACTTACCTTTTTCTCAAATGTCGCTAGAGGAACGAAAGAAACAAAACTACGACCATCCTAGTTCCATTGAGATGGAACGTCTCTATCAGGATTTGTTGCAATTAAGAGAGGGAAAGGATGTAGATATTCCTATCTACGATTATGTTGACTATACACGCAGCAAAGAAACTCTCCACATTCGTGCAAGGGGGATCATCATTGTTGAAGGACTTTTTGCGCTCTATGATAATGAGGTCAGGAGTCTCTTTGATTTATCTGTCTATGTCCAGGCTGATCCTGATGAGCGGCTGATACGTCGAATTGGTAGAGATATGGAAAAACGAGGGAGAAGTTTAGAATCGGTGCTTAACCAGTACCAAGAAACAGTTAAGCCCATGCACGAAGCCTTCATTGCACCAACGAAAAAATATGCTGATATCATCCTTCCTAGAGGTGCTGAAAACCGTAGGGGAGTTGAACTTCTCAAGGGGCATTTAAAGAGGATGATGGAGGAAGTAAAAAG
>CAMFGQ010000125.1 GCA_945950065.1 uncultured Clostridia bacterium | reverse complement strand
ATTATAGCACAACATAAAGATATTCCTAGTGGTGAAGAGGCCACTTATCCCAACAAATACATAATACCTGACTGATATATTTCACATAAAAGCAGAATCATTGTTCAAAATAATTAAAAAACCCAGGATTGACCTGGGTTTGTCATGCAATTAGAAGTTCACTTCTTCACCATGATAAATACAGGTAAAGAGGTCTTCCATCTGCTTTGGTGTAATCTCTCTTGGGTTTGATCCTGTACAGGCGTCGCCCACTGCATGCTCTGCGATAGAAGGCAGCTTCTCAAAGAACTCTTCTTCAGGTACACCGAATTCTTTCAGTGATGTTGGAATGTCTAAGATGCGATTGAATTCATTGATTTTTTCACGCAGCGCTTCCATACATTCTTCATCGGTTCCCTCAATAGCTACTGCACGTGCAATTTCAGCATAACGCTTCATGGTAGCAGGATCTTTACTGTTGTACTTGATGACATAGGGCAAGTACATCGCATTGGCACAGCCGTGTACCACATGGCCTGTAGTAAAGGCAGCTCCAGTTTTATGAGCCATGGAGTGAACAATACCTAAGAGAGCATTGGTGAAGGCTTGTCCAGCCAAACACTGTGCATAGTGCATTTGTTCTCTTGCTTCTTTATCGCCCTCATAGGATGCTGGAAGATATTCAAAGACCATCTGAATTGCTTTGATGGCAAGAGGATCTGTAAAGGGACTATTTAAAATAGAAACATAAGCCTCTACAGCATGTGTTAAAGCATCCATTCCTGTATAGGCTGTTAAGGTCTTGGGCATGGTCATGGCAAGAGCAGGATCTACGATGGCAATGTCTGGTGTAATTTCATAATCTGCCAGTGGATACTTGATTCCCTTGGCATAATCCGTAATAACAGAGAAAGCTGTTACTTCTGTAGCTGTTCCAGAGGTAGAGGGAATAGCAACAAATTTTGCTTTGGTACGGAGTTTAGGGAAGTTAAAAGGTGTAATCAGGTCTTCGAAGCTTGTATCAGGATACTCATAGAAGGCCCACATGGCTTTAGCCGCATCAATGGGAGATCCCCCACCTACTGCAATAATCCAGTCGGGCTCAAATTCTTGCATCATTTTCGCACCAGCCATAACGGTTTCAACCAATGGATCTGGCTCAACGCACTATGTTTTTTCACAAAAAAGAGCAGATCCCGTGTATTCTTCCTCGGAATCTGCTAACGAAATATAGGATTTTGGAGATATGTTGTTTCTCTACTTAACAAGAGCCTCGGCAACAGCTCTCATCTGGTCTAACTCCTCTTCCTTGGGGTTCCATTGCACACGCACAGAGGGCTCAACTACTTCAAAGCCTGCTTCCTGAAGTTGTGCAATGATCTTGGTGTTGCCTTCCCCACTCCAGCCATAGGATCCAAAGGCTGCGCCTTTTTTCCCTTTAAAGCGAAGCTCTTTTAAGAAGTAGAGCCAACCCGCTACAGAAGAGAGAATGTCATTACCTACGGTTGGAGAACCAACAGCAATGGCTTTGGACTTAAAGACTTCAGTCATCAGATCATTCTTATCCACTTGGGAAACGTTCATCACTTTTACCACAGTATCAGGTGCAAGATCCCTTAACTCTGCAGCTAAGCGATGGGCTAACTTTTTAGTAGAATCCCACATGGTGTCGTAGGCAATGGTAATTTGGTCTTCCTGATACTGATTACTCCACTCTACATACTTCTCCACAATTTGAAGAGGATTATCTCTCCAAATGACACCATGGCTAGGAGCTATGATCTCGATGGGTAGATTCATCCCAATAATCTCCTCAAGCTTTCGCTTGGCTACGGCTTGGAAGGGTGTCAGAATGTTGGCGTAATATTTGATCGCCTCACCAAAGAGCAAACATTGGTCAGCCTTATCATTAAAGAGTTCCTCCACCGCAAAGTGCTGTCCAAAAGCATCATTGGAAAAGAGAATGTTATCCCCCGTTAGAAAGCTCGCCATGGAATCAGGCCAGTGGAGCATGGGCATTTCAACAAAGACAAGTTCTTTTCCAGGTCCTACAGCTAAGCTATCGCCTGTCTTAATTATGCGATAGTCCCACTCTGGATGATGAAATTGTCCGACTAAGCTCTTCACTCCATTGGCCGTACAGTAGATAGGTAAGTCTGGTCGTTTTTCCATCAGTAGAGGTAAACCCCCTGAGTGGTCAACCTCGCCGTGCTGAATAATGATGGCATCCAGTTCCTGAAGATCAATTTCCTTTTCGAGATTTTCGATATACTCGTCTTTATGTGGTGACCATACGGTGTCAATGAGGATTTTCTTTTCTTCGTCAATGAGATATGCATTTTGGGACGAACCATGATGAATCGAATAGTCATCTCCATGAAATCGTGTAAGTTCCCAGTCAATCTTTCCAATCCAGTACACATTGTTTTTTACTTTTTCTTTCATGGCTTACTCCTTTGTTGTCGGTTCTTGCTTGTTATAAGCTCATTGTAATGGAAATGAGCACCTCTTTCCTTAATCTAAATCAAGAAAAAGAGGAGATTATCTCCTCTTATCGATAAAAGCCATCCGCTCTTTCTATTAGCGCTCTCTTTTCTTCTTCTGTGGACTCTCTTCCCAAATCCTTATTCTGATAGGGGTAACGACCAAATTCTTCTAGCACTGCATAATGGAGTTTCTCAAAATACAGCGTTGTCTCATCCCCCATACTCTCAAAGTAGGGTCTTGCCCAGTCATGAAGGGCTATGGACTCTGAGTGCATAAAGGGAAGGAGGATGAATTTCTTCTCTGCGGGAGAAAGTTTCTCATAATCAGGATGAGCTAAGGCTTCTTGTGCTAAAGCAATGGCCATTTTGTCTTGGGTATAGGTTCTGATGTCATCTCGAAAGAGATTTCTTGAAAACTGGTCCAATACAATAATCTCAGCTAAACGCCCATAGATGTCATCTCTCCAATCCACCAGTAAACCTTCTGCTCCTCTTTCCCAAGTGGAGAGAAACTCACTGCGAATCTTTTCATCAAAGGCAGGATCCTCTACAAAGTGCAACTGCTCATGTTCAGGAGCAAACCAAAAGTCCAATAGTTTTTGATATTCTTTTTTCATCAATAACCCCTTTCAAATGTGCTGTTTAGCCTATACCCATTTTCCTTGTCACTTAGTATGAAGAATCCTTCACCTAATTGACAACAAAAGATGCTATCCTATAGTATAAGATGAATTAGGATTTAGGAGGTTCTATGGAAAGATCTTGGGACCATTTCCCACTATTTATTTCAAGTAAAGATAAGGCTGTGCTTGTTGTTGGTGGAGGAAAGATAGCCACCCGAAGACTAAAGGCTCTTCTCCCCTTCTCCTTTACCATTACTGTGGTAAGCCCACTCATCACTGAGGAGATGAAAGCAATGCAAGACTCTTTTCATTACCTTGAAAGAAAATTTCAAGAAGAAGATCTACCAGGAAATTTTCTGGTTCTAGCATGTACCGATGACAAAGAGCTCAACCGCACCATTGCACAGCTCTGTCATGAACAAGGAATCTATGTCAGTGCAGCCAGTTCCAAAGAAGATTCAAGCTTCTTCTTTCCAGGTATGTACGTTGAAGATGACCTCCTCTTTGCCCTCAGTAGTGATGGGAAAGATTATCATAAAACCGCGAAAGTCTTAAAAGCGAAAAGAAAGGAAATCCATGAAGATTAAAATAGGCTCACGCAAGAGTCTTCTTGCCCTAACTCAAACTCAACTTGTGGTGGATGAGATCAAAAAACATCATCCTGAAATCGAGATTGAAGTGGTTGGCATGAAAACCACTGGGGATCGTATACAAGACCGCACCCTGGACAAAGTAGGTGGTAAAGGTCTCTTTGTCAAAGAATTGGATCGAGCACTGCTCGAAGGAGAAGTGGACCTCTGTGTCCATAGTCTCAAAGACTTGCCTATGGAAGTCCATCCTGAGCTACCCATTGTAGCCATACCACATCGAGGTGACCCAAGGGATGT
>CAMFGQ010000124.1 GCA_945950065.1 uncultured Clostridia bacterium | reverse complement strand
CTGCCGATACCAACGGCAGCTCCTGCAAGAAGACGGCCCTGTTCATCTGTAGCACGATTAGGGAAAATGACAACTTTCTCAATATCCTTAATCGTAATCAAACCCATAAGTTTATATTCATCATCTACAAGAGGTAGTTTTTCTATTTTGTGTTTTCTAAGGATGGCTTCCGCTTCAGGTAGACTGGTTCCCTGTTTTGCTGTAACAAGACCTTCTTTTGTCATGACATCATCAATTTTTTCTTTCATGTCATGGATAAAACGAACATCACGATTGGTAAGGATGCCCTTGAGGACGCGATTTTCATCGACAATAGGAACACCTGAAATTCTGTAACGGCTCATCAGCTCTAGCGCATCTTCAACAAGATGTTCAGGTGAAAGATAAAAAGGATTGGTTATAACGCCATGTTCACTTCGTTTTACACGGTCTACTTCGAGAGCTTGGCGTTCAATGGACATGTTTTTATGGATAATCCCAATGCCACCATTTCGTGCCATGGCTACTGCCATTTGGGATTCGGTAACCGTATCCATCCCTGCACTAATCAGGGGGATCTGGAGGGTGATCTTCTTTGTAAGTTGTGTGCTGAGGTTGACTTGGTCTGGGGTGACCTGGCTCTCCTGGGGAACCAGAAGAACATCATCATAGGTCAGTGCTTCTCTTATTCGCATAGCTACCTCCTTAGAAAAAAATATAATTAGTATACCCTACCACATATGGGTTGTCTTGTCGAGACCATTATAACCCTTGTTCTCAACATAGTTCAATGCTTCCTTGCACTATTCTGAGCAGATTAAAAAAGATTCATTCACCCCTCAGCTTACCTAATAAAAGAATACGGCCTTCTCCTCGAACTCTTTCTCAGCATTCCAGCTCATCTCTTTTATCCCTATTCTTTTTTCTCTTCGTCATTTACCTACATCCACTATCATTTATCCTCCCCTTTTCTCCCTAAGAGTTCATATAAATTTAACCACCGCTTTGATTAATTGTAATAATAAACTTTCGCTTTTTTTGTGATTTTCTCATTCATTATGGTAGACTATATATTCGGGAGGAAACAATGTTAGATCATTATAAGGACTTTTTGGATAGAAAAAAAGGCCGCTATTTGTTAGGCATTTTTATTCTTCTATTGGTTGATATTATTCAACTAAGCGTTCCGCAAATCCTTAAGCGATTTACGGACTCAATGCAGTCTGCAACCCTTACCTCCAGCAACATTTGGAAATTTGCTGGAATCATCGCTGTTCTCGCCCTCGTGATGGCTGTTCTCCGCTATCTATGGAGAATCATGATCGTCTTTACTGCTCTAGAATTTGAAATCTGGACAAGAAAGAAACTCTATCGCCACTGGACCGGTTTACCTCGCGAATTTTTCAATCAAACAAGAACCGGCGAGAACATGAGTTACGCAACCAACGACATCAATACCATACGCCGTACCTTTAGTGGTGGAATCATCATGAGTGTAGATGCACTCTTTATGACCATAACCACTCTCTTTATCATGGGTACGACAGTAGACTGGAAACTAACACTCTACGCCATTATCCCCATGCCTTTTATCGTCTATGGAATTCTCAAGATGGGAAAAATAGTCCATTCACGTTTCAGAACGGTACAGGAGATTTTTGGTGAACTCTCTGACAAGGTACAGGAATCCTTCTCTGGCATCAGTGTCATCAAAGCCTTTGCCCAAGAAGATCTGGACCTAGAGGACTTCAACGAAAAGAACATGAACAGTTTTAGGGAGAACATGGCCCTTGCAAAGATACAAGCCCGGCTCTTCCCTACAGTTCGCTTTATTGGACGCTCCAGTATGATCATCGGTACTCTTCTTGGTGCCAAATATGTACTGGATGGCAACATCAGCCTTGGGGATTATGTAGCCTTTATTAAGTATCTAGAGATCATGGTCTGGCCCGTTATGGCCATCGGTATGGTTACCAATCTTATCCAGCGCGGTCTTGCCTCCATCAAGCGTGTCAACGAAGTCCTGGATACAGAGTCCTCACTTTATGAAACCGATCAACCCCTAACACCAAAGGGATACCGTCTTGAGGTAAAGGATTTGGATTTCACCTATCCTGGTGAAGACAAGCCTGCCCTTCAAGACATTTCCTTTACCCTCCCTGAAGGTGGGTCCCTGGGAATCATTGGACGCACCGGTTCAGGTAAGAGTACACTCATCGGACTCCTTCTTCGACTCTACAACATCGACAGAGGAAAGGTTACTTTAGGGGAACAGGATATTTTGGACTTATCCATCGAGGATACAAGAGAACTGGTCGCCCTGGTTCCTCAGGACAACTTCCTCTTCTCCACCCAAATCGATAAGAACATTGCACTCAGTGATGTAGAAGTCAATGAAGAAAAGGTTATCGAGTCAGCAGAAGATGCCCATGTACATGACGAGATCATGTCCTTCCCCAAGGGATACAAGACCTTCCTTGGCGAAAGAGGGGTTAACTTAAGTGGTGGTCAGAAACAACGAACCTCCATTGCAAGGATGCTCTACAAGAATGCACCGATATTGATATTGGACGATAGCTTATCTGCAGTGGATACCAAGACTGAAGAAGCCATCTTGAGAAAGCTACGCCGCGAACTGAAAAACCACAGTTCCATCATCATCTCCCACAGGATATCAACCCTAAAGGATTTAGATGAAATCCTCTACATGGAAGAGGGACGCATCATCGAACGCGGTAGCCATGAAGAGTTAATCGCTCTCCAGGGTGCCTACTACAAAATCTACGAAAAACAATTGCTGGAAGACAAGATTCGAGGTACTGCTTATGAGTCGCTATGATGAGCAAAAACTGGATAAGTTTTATGATGGGAAACTTGTCAAAAAACTAGCCACCTATACAAAAGGTTTCGGCATTATCCTCTTCCTCAGCGCACTGATGCTTCTGGCAGGAACCCTCCTTGACCTCTTACAGCCTAGGATCATTTCCTCCATCATTGATGACTATCTTGCTCCTAAACATCTCTATCTTGAAGAGAGTGAAAAGGGAATGGAGATTGATGGAAAGACCTATGCACTGAGTAAAGAAGAGACGACACTAGAAATCAAAGATGGTGTCCTCTATAAGGAAGATGGAGAACAACCTCTGAAGGCGGAAGAACTTGAGTCACTTCGAAGTTTCAGATACTCCAAAATCATCCGCCTGGTTCTCTTTCTCTTTGGTCTCTCCATCTTAACCTATATCAGTTCCATGGTTGAACAAATCAGTTTGAACTATGTAGGTCAACGGGTCATCAGGAGAATACGCTCTGATCTCTTCACCAAGTTAGAGAGATTAAGCATGAGCTTCCATGAACGCAATCCCGTGGGACGTCTTGTCACAAGGATGACCAATGACCTCAATAACATCAACGAGCTCTACACCGATGTGGTGGTAACGGTGCTCAGTGATATTGCGATTATCTTTGGAAGCATCTTCATGATGGTCAGCATGAACTTAAGGCTAAGCCTTGTGGCCCTTGCCACCATGCCCATTCTAGTGGTGGTCACCTTTATCTTCCAAAAGAAGGTGCGCCTTGCTTATCGTAAAGTACGTGTGAAGCTGGCTGCCATCAATGCCACCTTAAGTGAAAACTTAAGTGGGATGAAAACCATCCAGATCTTCAATCAAGAAGAAAAATTCATTGAGAACTTCGATGCCATCAATGAAGACTACTACCAGGCAAGCCGTGGAGAACTGCAGATCTATGCAATCTTCCGCCCCTTTATGAACTTTCTCTACTACACCAGCCTTATCGCAGTTATCCTCTTCGGGGGTAAATTCGCACTGGATGGTACGGTAGAAGTGGGTGTCATCATTGCCTTTACCATCTATGTTCAGAAACTCTACCGTCCGATTCAGGACCTTGCTGAGAAATTCAACATTTTCCAATCAGCTATGGCCAGTATCGAGAGGGTCTTCCTCCTCCTGGAGGAAGAGGAAACCATCGTCAACGCACCAAGCGTCCACCCCGATCATCTCAAAGGTCATGTGGAATTTAGGAATGTTT
>CAMFGQ010000123.1 GCA_945950065.1 uncultured Clostridia bacterium | reverse complement strand
GTGTTGTGTCCCTCGAAATTAAAATAACGCGAGAGAAAGGTTTCTTGTTCTTTCATCGTATCCCCTCCTTTTCATACATTTCCACTATAGCATTATCCTTTAGCAATTGAAAGAGAAAAAGGCACTTCCTCTGGTGGAAAGTGCCTTTTCATTTTCATTCTTCTGTGCTTAGTACCAGCCACGAATCTTCATGACTTCAGCAACTTTCTTCACAGAGTGGAGATAGGCTGCTTGACGTACCGTCACATTGTATTCTTTACTGATGGCCCACACATCATTAAATGCACTGACCATGGCTTCTTCTTCCTTAGCTTCTACTTCTTCTTCTGTCCAGTAGTAGCCGTAGAGATTTTGAACCCACTCAAAGTAGGATACCGTTACACCACCAGCATTGGAGAGAATGTCTGGAGTCAAGGTAATGCCACGACGCTCAAGAACTTCGTCAGCTGCAGGTGTTGTAGGTCCGTTAGCGGCTTCAACAACCAGTTTACAGTTTAGAGCTTCAGCTTCCTCCACATCGATTGCATTCTCAAGAGCTGCAGGAACCATTACATCGACTTCTGTTTGCCAGAATTCTTCTAGGGTCATGGCTTTGGCTCCTGGGAAACCTACTAGATTCTTGTGTTCTTGTTGGTAAGCATAGAGCTCATCAAAGTCAAATCCGTCTTCATTGTAAAGAGCATAGGTGCCGTTTTTAGGCTCCCACTCTGCTAGGGCTACCACTTTTGCACCTAGGCGCATAAAGTTCTTCACGGTAAAGCTTCCGACATTTCCAAAACCTTGAATGGCTACACGTGCGCCATTGAGGTCAATTCCTAATTCGCGAGCAGCTTCACGACCGATAACGGCTACACCATATCCTGTAGCTTCATTACGTCCCAGGGATCCACCAAAGGGAACAGGTTTTCCTGTGAAAACACCAATCTCTTGTTGTCCTGTAATTTGAACGTATTCATCTACCATCCATGCCATAACTTTTCCACTGGTTCCAACATCAGGGGCAGGGACATCAATTTTTTCGCCAAGATAGCGATACATCATGCGTACATAGCCACGAGCAACTTGCTCAAGTTCACGATCAGATAGACTCAGTGCATCCACACAGACGCCACCTTTTGCTCCACCGTAAGGAATACCGGTAACGCAGCATTTGAAAGTCATCCAAATGGAGAGTGCTTTTACTTCATCGAAATAAACACCGGGATGGAAACGAATTCCACCTTTACCAGGGCCTACAGCATCATTATGAAGGGATCTCCATCCTTTGAAGACTTTTAGACTGCCATCATCCATACGAACAGGGATGCTGACTTCAATGACTCTTCTAGGTTCTTTAAGTAATTCGTAGACTGCAGGTTCCATTCCAAGGGTATCACAGGCTTTCTTAATCTGAAGCTGTGCGCTTTCTAGCGGATTGACGTTTACTTTTGACAAAACTAAATCCTCCTTATGGGTTATTGTACTTTTATCATAACACTCTGATTCAGGCTAAACAAGACTTATCTAGTTCATAACTGGCTGAATTGCAAAGGATTCTTTAACAGACAGAACTGGCATTTGACAAGAAAAGTTTGCTCCTCTACCTTAACTCTCAACACGGAGATATAATGAGAATAGTTATTATTTAGCCTCATTCTTCTTTTTCCCTCGTTATTAACTAGACAATGTAAGTCGCTCCTCCTATACTCAAGGTAGATTCAAAAAAGGAGGATTCAATTATGGCATATGTAATTCAAGATACATGCATTTCCTGTGGCGCTTGTGTTCCCGAGTGTCCAGTAGGATGCATCAGCGAAGGTGACACTCAGTACGTTATCGATGCTAACGCTTGCATTGACTGTGGTTCATGCGCAAACGTTTGCCCCGTAGACGCTCCAGTAGCTGAGTAGTCCATTGAAAAAGGTCTCCTATCTGGAGACCTTTTTTTCTTGCCAATCTTCTACTTTGTATTTTTCAACCGTCATCTGATTGAGTTTAGAGATAAACTTCAGAATCCCTACAGAATCATTATAGGTCATATCACCAAGGATGCGATCAAACTGAGCTTCTAGAGTCTCCTTTAATCGCTTTTGCTCCTCCACTCCCCTAGGAGTCAGGAAAAGCAATTTCTTTCTAGCGTCCTCAGAGTCATCGACTTTTTTTACCAGTCCCTCCCTCAACAAACGCTGCAGAAAGGCAGTAGACTTCTTGCGCTCCACATTGTAGTAGAGGCTGAACTCAGTAAGACTCATGCCATCTTCAAAACGCAGGAGTGCATAACTCTCTTGGGGATCAAAAAGGGAATGTTTGTCCAAAAATGCGCCATCTAAGAAGAATTTATCCAAGAGAATGTAGGACCATTTGGTGATTTCACTTTTATAATGAGCCATGACTAATCGTTAAGTAAATAAGCCAAAGTCATCAGGCTATCCACCAGATGCACACTTTCCAACACCACATCATCAGGAACCGAAATATCCGTTGGTGCAAAATTCCAAATGCTCTTTGCCATGGAGATGCTCAGCCTGTCAGCAATGTTCTGTGCTACTGAAGCCGGCGTTGAAATGATGGCAATGTCTACTTGATTTTGGGACATGTAGGTTTCAAGAATGTTGATGTCTAGAATCTCCACCGATGCCATCTTCTTCCCTACTTTTTTCGGGTCGTTATCAAAGATCGCATCTACATGGAAGCCCAACTTATCAAACCCATAATTCGCTAAGGCACTACCCAGATTCCCTGCACCGATAATAATCACACGATAGCTTTTACTAAGGCCAATGATGTCGGAGATTTCTTTAAAGAGTTCTTCAACATTGTAGCCATAGCCCTGTTGGCCAAAGGCCCCAAAATTGTTGAAGTCTTGACGAATCTGTGATGCACTAAAGCCAATTACTTCACTGAGATCTTTACTGGAAATCCGATGGATTCCCCGCTCTAACATGTCGTTTAAACAACGATGGTACTTAGGCAGACGACGAATGACTGCCATAGAAATATCTTTGTTCATGCCCCTCCCCCTTCTCTTGATTGCTACGCTAATAATAACAAATTTGCTTGTTTTCGTCAATGTTATGTCAAGTTGTTTTCAAAAATGATGTGGTCTATATACGCAAAGTCCTTGAAACTCTTGATATCATCTTCCATTGCTCTTATTCCCTATTAAGCTTCCTCTTTAACAATTTTAGGCAGTTATGTTATTCATCGCCAAGCTTTTCACCATTTCCTCTCCAAATCATAACTTTTTCTTTCTTCCCTATTCTGTGTTAAACTAACAACATGATTGCATTACAGATAAGCGGAGCCACTAAACGCTTCGATGACCAAATAATTTTCAATCAACTGAATTTCCAACTTCAAGAAGGTGAGAAGGTGGGCCTCATCGGCAGAAATGGCGCAGGCAAGACAAGCCTTCTTCGTGTTCTTCAAGGCAGTCTCTCCTTAGATGAGGGACAAGTTTTCATGGGCAAAAACATCAGTCTCGGTTATCTGGATCAAATGCCCCATGCACAAGAGGAAACCCTCCTTGAATACTGTATGGAGGCCTTCGAAGATCTCTATGCACTGGAAAGAGAAATCCGTGAAATTCAGCTAGCCCTAGAAGAAGATCCCCACAATGAAGGACTTCTCCATAGCTACGGCCACAAACTGGATCTCTTTGAGGAACAAAACGGCTATGCAACCGAGTCAAAGATCAAAGGTATCCTCCGAGGACTTGGCTTTGAAGAAAAAGATTATGGACGCAAAGTCCGCAGTCTCTCAGGAGGTGAAGAGCGACGACTCTACTTAGCTCGTCTTCTTGCAAGGGAGTATGATGTACTCCTACTGGACGAACCTACCAACCACTTAGATATGGATGCCATTGCATGGCTTGAAATACACCTTGCCTCCCTACCCGGAGCCATCCTTCTTGTTACACATGATCGTGAGTTTCTTGACCGTTCTGTGGAACGCATCTTTGAAATTGAACAGGGTAAAGGCACCTGGTATCCAGGCAATTATTCTGCCTTCACCGAAATGAAGCGTCAAAACTACCTCATGGAAAAGCGTAGCTATGAGAATTATCTGAAGAAGCGA
>CAMFGQ010000122.1 GCA_945950065.1 uncultured Clostridia bacterium | reverse complement strand
ATTCAGTAACCATTCCTGTCCTGCGTGGTATTGACAAAGCAATTCAGGGAAGTCTCGGTGTCATCCACATTGACGCTCACTTTGATCTCTGTGATGAACTTGATGGTAATCCACTTTCTCATGCCTGCCCTGCTCGACGAGGAACGGAACTAGAGAGCATAGACGGTTCAGATGGTTTTTACTTCTTGGGAATCCGTTCTATCGAAGGAGATGAAATCAACTTTATGAAAGAAAACAAGGTCCATGTCATCAGTGCAAGAGAGTTTTCCTTGCTAGGCGTTGAGAAGGTTTTATCCAGGGTCATTGAGCACTTTAAGGACAGAGACCATATCTATTTAACTCTTGATATTGATGCGTTGGATCCCGCTTATGCCTCAGGAACAGGAACGCCTCAATTTGGTGGTCTTAGCTCTCGAGAACTTCTTGAAGTCTTGCGAGGACTTTTCAGAGAACTTCCCATAATGGGCTTTGACGTGGTAGAAGTCGCACCTGGTCTATCCAGTTCTCTTACTTCCAGTTTTGCAGCTCGCAAAATCATCACGGAGATGTGGGGGTTCCACTATCGAAAGAACATAAAAAATGAATCCTTCTAATTTTTGATTCTTTATGATGTATGGCACCCTTTTAGGATAGTGCCTATGATAAACAGATGCTGGTCAACATAGCAATATATAAGAAGATAGATCCAACGGGGGATCTATCTTCTTTCATCTCAAAATCTTTTCCATGGCTTTACCTTTGGCAAGTTCATCCACCAGTTTATCAAGCCAACGTACCTTCTGCATCAAAGGTTCTTCAATATCTTCAACGCGTATTCCACAGATCAGCCCTTTTATTTCAGACGCCCTAGGATTCATTTTAGGAGCAGAAGCAAAAAACTCTTCTATGCTCACTTCCTTTTCAAGCTGTTGCATAAGCCCTTTTTCATCATAGCCTGTTAGCCACATGATGACTTGATCCACTTCTTCTTTTGTTCGACCTTTCTTCTCTACCTTCTGGATGTACAAAGGATAGATTTTAGCTATGCTCATGGCATCAATAGGATGCTTCTTCATACTATCTTCTCCTCTATTGAGTGTCTTTCTTCCCTAAAGTTCCTGACTTACTCCATCTTGCTTATTCATTCCTCTATACCATTCATAGGCCCTTCTCGGTGTGCCATCTTCTACATAAATGGTACCAACATAGCGAAACTCATTTGCCTCGATGACGGCAATCATAGGCAAATTATCCTCATGGGTATCAATGCGTAACGCATTGCAGTTGCTTTTTGCCCAGTCCATGATAAAGCGTCCTATTCCCTTTACTTCACTTTTGGAGGCAATCCGATGCAGCGTACCATACTCTCCTTCATAGGACCACTGTCCCCCTTCTACATAGGTATAGGTGGGATCCTTCCCTATAGGGAGGCAAAAAGTAGCCAAGACCTCCCGGTTGGCTTCAAGTAGGTAACATTCTCCCCTATCAAGATCCAACATGGCTAGTTCCCAGACTCTCTCTAAATTGTTCCACTGGGAGTAATTTCCCATGTTACGCATTCTGTCTTGACCATGTTGTATGAGCTCCTTGACTAGGAATTCATCTTTTCTAGTGGCTTTCCTTATTTTCATTTCCATTATGATCTCCAAGACGAGTACAGTTCGTTTATCCCCAGGGGAATGTCTTCCTTCTTGATGCTAGAAAAACCAAGCACAAGCACTGGCTCGTCTTCTCTTTTAGCTAAAGAGAACTCCCCCATAGCATAAAGAAAGATACCCTTTTTCTTTGCCTTCATCACCAAAGTTTCTTCAGATAGAGGGATAGAGGGGCGTAGCGTAAGGAAGAGTCCAGCATCACTGCCCCCTAGAACTGCATTGGGATCTTCCATTAAGATGGAATCCACCAGAATTTCTCTTTTTTCTTTGTATATCTTGCGCATTCGGTTCAGATGTCTTGTATAGTGACCATCACCAACAAAATGCGCTAAGGTTAATTGCGTAGATAAGGAAACTGGACATGCCCAATATGTTAGTTGATCAAATGCTTCTAGGAGTGCTTCAGGAAGCACCAGATAACTAAGCTTAAATGCAGGAGAAAGTGATTTGGAGAAGCTCCCAAGATAGATCACTTTGTCTCCTCTGTCCAGTGACTTCAACGATGGTAGGGGGTTAACTGTGTAGCGAAATTCGCTGTCATAATCATCTTCTATAATATAGCGATCCTTTGCCTCTAGTGCCCAGGACAGAAGCTCCAATCTACGTGCAACGGGATAAACAAGTCCACTGGGGAATTGATGAGAGGGTGTAATGAAAACAAGGTTACATCCAGTTTTTCTTAGCTCTTCAGGGAGGATGCCCTCTTGGTCTAGACCTAAAGGAAATACATCTTTCCCAAGATCATGACATAGAGTATGGAGAAGTTGAAAGCCAGGATCTTCTAAAGCTAAGCCCTCTTCACCTAGTAAAAGGAAGATCAGTTGAAGAAGAGAATCCGTCCCTGAGCTAATGATGATGCTTTCAGGCTGTGGACTAAAACCTCTAGCTTCTCTAAGATAGGCAGCAATCCTTTCACGTAGCTGTAGAATTCCCTTTCTCTCTCCTCCCAATAAAAATTCGTCTTGATACTGAGATAGAACAGATCCGTGTATTTTCCTTAGTGTTGCAAAGGGAAATCCTTCCTCTTCGACTCCAGAAAGAGAAAAAGAATAAGGGTAGGTCTTCTCTTCAAGGGGTGGAAGGGAAGTAGAATCTGGTACATCAATTTCCTTCACGACATTCAGCATGCTGGACACATAGTATCCTTTTCGCTGGATGCCATAAAGATATCCCTCTGCAATAAGTTGTTCGAAGGCTAGCTCAACGATATTCAGGCTAACTCCCAACTGCCTTGCAAGCATACGCTTGGATGGTAGCTTTTCATTGGCCTGAATCTTCCCTTCTTCAATTTCTCTCCTTAAATAAAAATAGAGTTGTCTATACTTGGGTTCATCTTTTCTAAAAATAATATTCATCTTCACCTCTGGTCCCATAAATTACCCTCAAACTGGACCTTTTAATCATACCAGACTAAGCCTATGCTAGAGAAAAAGAAGTGAAGGAGAAAACATTGAATCAATTAGCAGAACAACTTAAAGGTGGCGTCATCATGGACGTAGTCAATGCTGAACAAGCAAAAATCGCAGAGGAAGCTGGTGCCATTGCAGTCATGGCCCTTGAACGCGTCCCCGCAGACATCCGTAAAGCGGGTGGTGTCTCTCGTATGAGCGATCCAAAACTCATCAAACAGATACAAGATGCCATATCCATACCCGTAATGGCAAAAGTACGTATCGGCCACATTATGGAAGCCAAAATCCTTGAGGCACTAGAGGTGGACATGATTGATGAAAGCGAAGTCCTCTCCCCCGCTGATGAGGTCTATCACATTGATAAGAGAGAGTATTCTGTACCCTTTGTCTGTGGTGCAAGAAACCTTGGGGAAGCATTACGTCGTATTGAAGAAGGTGCACAACTGATTCGTACAAAAGGTGAACCTGGTACTGGAAATGTTCTTCAAGCTGTAACCCATATGCGTACTCTTCTGGGAGAAATCCGTCAAGTACAAGCGCTGAGTAGCGATGAACTCTACAATAAGGCCAAGGAACTAGGTGTAAGTCTTCAGCTGCTTCGCCAAGTTCATGAAACAGGCAAGCTTCCTGTACCAAACTTTTCCGCTGGTGGAATCGCTACACCTGCCGATGCTGCCTTAATGATGCATTTGGGAGCAGAAGGCGTCTTTGTGGGAAGTGGAATCTTTAAATCAGGAGATCCAAGAAAACGCGCTAAGGCCATTGTTGATGCAGTGAAGCATTATCAAGATCCCAAGACTCTAGCTGAGCTATCAACGAATCTAGGAGAAGCCATGGTAGGACTTAACGAAGATGAAATCGATGTTCTGATGTCCCTACGAGGTCAATAGAACGAGATGGTGTAGAAAGAGGCATGGCCTCTTTCTTCCTTTTTTACCTTTCTCCACCTCTTTCTTATCCCAAGGAAACACAAGCTTAGGACTCATCTATTTCAGTATATGAGCATAGAAAAAGAATCACCTTTTGCAGGTCTTCAAAACAAGTA
>CAMFGQ010000121.1 GCA_945950065.1 uncultured Clostridia bacterium | reverse complement strand
AAATGGTTTGTCTTGAAAGTCCAGAAGAAATGCCAGCTCTCCCTGAAGAAATTCTCGAAGCACAAGAAGAAGGCATTGAAATCATCAATGGATGGGGACCTAAACGTATCCTCACAAAGGATGGAAAGGTCACTGGCATTGAGTTTAAGAAGTGTACACGTGTCTTTGATGAAGAGCATCGCTTCAGTCCTCAGTATGATGAAGAAAGCATCTACTTCCTTGAAGCCGACAACATCCTAATCTCTGTTGGTCAAAGCATTCAGTGGGGAGATCTTCTTGAGGGAAGCAAGGCAGTCCTTAATCCTAACCAAACCCTCCAAGCAGATGCAACCACCTTCCAAACAGCTCAAGAAGATGTCTTTGTCGGCGGTGATGCCTATACAGGACCAAAGTTTGCTATTGATGCCATTGCACAAGGAAAAGAAGGTGCTATCTCCATTCATCGCTTTGTTCATCCAGGACAGAGTCTCGTCTTAGGAAGACTGCGAAGAAACTACATGGCCCTTGATCCCGAAAATGTTGACTACCAAGGTTTTGACCTGAAGCCAAGACAAGAAGCAGAAAAAGTCGAGGGAAGTGTCTCTCGCACAAGCTTCCGCGACCTCAGCAAGAGCTTCACACCAGAACAAATTGGTCAAGAAGCCGATCGCTGCCTAAGCTGTGGTAAAACCTATGTTGATGAGCATATGTGTGTAGGCTGTGGTCAATGTACAACCAAGTGCCGCTTTGATGCTATCTCTCTTGTAAAAGTTGCTGATGTAGAGGGAGTGGATCTGAGTGAAATGAAGCCCTATGTCGTAAAGAATCTGATTAAGACAAAGGGTAAAACCTTGGTTCATAGCGCTAAAAAGAAAATCCTTGGAAAGTAGGCAAAGCGTGCATGAATTAGGGATCATGATGGAAGTCGTGAAACAAGTAGAACAAGTAGCCCTAGAAAATCAGGTTGAGAAAGTAGAGAAGATTGTCCTGCAAATTGGGGAGATCTCTACAGTGATTCCTCACTTTGTAGAGGAGGTCTTCCCTGCAGCAACCTATCAGACCATGCTAGAGGATACAGAGCTCGAAATTGAAATGATTCCCGCCAATGGTCGGTGTAAACAATGTGGTGAGATCTTTTCACTGACAGCCCAAAAAGGCATCTGTTACTGTGGTAGTGAAGAAGTGGAGATGCTAAGTGGGCGAGAATTTATTCTCAAAGAAATCCAAGTGAGTTAAGGAGGTAAAATGAGTAACTTTCGCGTAATTGAAATCAAAGAAGGAATCTTTGAACAAAACAACCAGCGAGCAGAAGAACTGCGTAGGGAGTTAAAAGAGCAAGGCACCTTCTTACTAAATTTAATGAGTGCACCAGGTTCAGGAAAAACAACAACACTGGTCAGCACCATTGAAGCACTGAAGGATGAGATGAAGATTGGAATTATGGAAGCTGATATTGATTCCGATGTGGATGCCCAAACCATTCATGATACAGGTGTTAAAGTCATCCAACTTCATACAGGTGGGATGTGCCATCTTGATGCAGCCATGACCAAGCAAGGTGTGGATGCTCTAGGGGCTGAAGGATTAGATTTTCTTGTTCTTGAAAATGTAGGAAATCTCGTATGCCCTGCAGAGTTCGATACTGGAGCAACCAAAAATGCTATGATCCTCAGCATTCCTGAGGGTGATGATAAGCCACTGAAATACCCCTTGATGTTTGAGGTGGTGGACATTGTGCTCGTCAACAAAATCGATGCTTTGGAGTATTTTGACTTTGATCTGGATCGCTTCAAGAGCCATGTGAAAAAACTAAATCCAAACATTGAGGTGATTCCTTATTCTGCAAAGACAAAAGAAGGAATGGAACCTTGGTTCAATTGGATTAGAGAACAAGTCAGTGCACAAAAAGCATAAGGAGAGGGGATGCCTAGGCATCCTCTTTTTTTAACCTCATGCTATACTAATGGTAAGAGTAGGAGGTGAACCTATGGCACTCGAAAAAGCAAAGTCTTATTTAAGAACATGGGGACTGGAAGATAAAGTCAAGATCTTTGATGTCTCCAGCGCCACGGTGGCACTAGCTGCTAAAGCTCTTGGCACCGAGGAACAACGGATTGCCAAAACCATGAGTTTTGACCTTGGTGATGAAGCCATTCTGATTGTTACAGCAGGTGATGCAAGAGTAGATAATCGAAAATTTAAAGATCACTTTAAAGTGAAAGCCAAAATGATCCCCCAAAAAGATGTAGAAGAACGCATCGGCTACGATGTAGGTGGTGTCTGTCCTTTTGGTGTAAAGGAAGGCATTGCAATCTATCTAGATGATTCCTTAAAGCGCTTCACCACAGTCTATCCAGCTTGTGGGACGGCAAATAGCGCGGTTGAAATTAGCCCTGAACAACTCCATGAAGTACTTCCTGGAAGTCAGTGGATCGATGTGTGTAGAGATTGGCAGTAGAGCCTTCATCTTGTCTGATGTTCATAAGAAAAAGGAGGGGAAGCGGTGTTGATCTTCGCCATGAAGGTGGATCTCTATCTGCCAGAGTTACACAGCCTAAAAGAAAAAAGAAAGATTCGTCACTCCCTTGTTGAAAAAATAAAGGCAAGGAACATTTCCGTCATTGAGTCGGGACGCCAAGACGAACATCAACATCTAGAGCTTCTTCTTAGCTTTGCATCCCTGGGTGAACAAGAGGCACAAAAGAAAAAGGACTTTATCCTTGCACTTTTTGATGAGGTGACCATGCACGTCACCTTTGTGGATGATTGTATTTCGGTGGAACAGTAAAGGAGAGCAGATGCTCTCCTTTACAGTTTCTTCCTTTAAAGGGTTAATGGTTTAATCTTCTTACTTACTTTCTAAAAAAGCCTTTAATAGATCAATGAAAAGCTTTTGATCCTTGGCAGCCTGTAATTCTCTTACAGAATGCATGCCCAGTACAGCTATGCCTAGATCCAGTCCCTGAATGTCTGTCTGGCCTTCACTGATGGGACCAATGGTACTTCCCCCTCGCATATCGGAGCGATTCACAAAGGTCTGATAGGGAATGTCATGCTCTTTACAGAGTTTTTTGCACAGTGCTGCACCATATCCATCGGTAGCATAGGATTTGGAGGCGGATAGCTTAATAACGGGTCCATCTCCCATTTTGGGGCGATTGGTTGGATCGGCCTTTTCCTCATAATTGGGATGTACAGCATGGGCCTGATCACAGCTGAACATAAAGGAGGAATAGACTCTGGATAGGTGTTCTTCTTGGGTTAAGCCTTGGGCTAAACTGATTTTTTGCAGGAGATTACGCAGGAGTCCACTGTTGGCACCTTGTGTGGTTCTACTTCCTACTTCTTCATTGTCGAAGTTGGCCATAATCTGGGTTTTATCTGTGGCTTCACTTTCTACTAGAGCACAGAGTCCAGCGTGACACATGCCTAGATTATCAAGTCTTCCGATGGAGATGAATTCATCATCTTTGCCTAGGAATGTTCCTTTTTCTCTTGGATAGCAGTAGAGATCGTAGTCTAGGATCTCCTCTTTCTTTATCTTTAATTCTTCAGCAAGAAGCTCCAAAAGATCTTCTTCCTGGCATGGACCTTGAGCAAAGAGAGGGAGCAGTTCTTTCTGTGGATTCCACTCTTCTTTGGGGTCTCTACGCATATGAATGGCTACACTTGGAATGATCAAGAGGTCTCGATCAATGTTCACAAAAAGACTCTTTAGGGGTGAACCATTTACAATCACTCTTCCGGCAAGGGAGAGGGGTCGATCAAACCAGGTGTGAAGAAGCGGACCACCGTAAACTTCAATGTTTAGTTTAACAAGGCCTGCAGCTTCCATGATTGGAGATGGTTTTAGTTTTAAAAGGGGAGAGTCTGTATGAGCCCCTACTATGGAAAAACCTGCTTGTTTATCTTTACCGAGACGAAAAGCCAGGATGGATGAGTCATTATGGATGACATAGTATCCTTTTCCTTCCTCTAGGGTCCAGCTTTCTGTTAAACGAAGCTGGCTAAAACCTGCTTTGTCCAGTCGCTCTTTCTGTACTTGCGTAGCATGGTACATGGTGGGTGATGCATCAATAAATTCAACCAAATCCTTTGGATAGTCCACAGGAATCCTCCTCTACTTATTTTCTGTCAACAGTA
>CAMFGQ010000120.1 GCA_945950065.1 uncultured Clostridia bacterium | reverse complement strand
CAAAAAACAGGCTGATCCTTGGACCAGCCTGTCTTTTGTTTCAGCTTCGACTATCCCTAGGAATAGTCCTCTATAAGCTTACTCGAAATAAGAGTTTTCGTAGTATACATAACCTAGCATGCTGAGGTAGCTGCCTTTAAGAGCAGGATTCATTTGTGCAGGCTTTGTATAGTAGTAGATTGGAGCAACAACTGCTTCATCCATCATCAGCTTTTCAGCTGCTAACATATGATCATCACGCTCTTTACCTGATGTAAGTCTTGATTCATCAATGTGCTTATCAAACTCAGGATTATCCCAGTGACAGTCATTGTTTCCAGATGTGGAGTACCACATGTCAAGGAAGTTGATGGGGTCTTCATAGTCACCAATCCAACCATGACGAGCAACTTGGAAGTTACCTAGTGTACGTGTATCAAGGAATACAGCCCACTCTTCGTTTTGTAGGGTAACATCAATGTTCAGTGCTTGTTTCCACATGTTTTGAATGGCTTCACCAATTGCCTGGTGGCTTTCATTGGTGTTGTAGAGAATTTCAAAGGTTGGGAAACCTTCTCCATCGGGATAGCCAGCTTCTGCAAGAAGTTTTTTCGCTTCTTCCACATTGGCTTCATAATTCTCTGGATCTACATAGGGAGGATTGGCTGCATCAGCGACTTTTCTAAACTCTTCGCCAGTACTTAGGTTCAGACCTTGAGGTACATAACCTGTAGCAGGTACTTGTCCACCCAGTGTAACATTCTCAACAATGGACTTTCTGTCAATGGCTAGTGAAAGTGCTTTTCTTACGCGAGCATCATCAAAAGGTGCTTGTGGTGTATTAAACACATAGAAATAGGTTCCAAGATAAGGATGAATAGCAAAGCCTGGATCACTTTCTTTCAGTACAGGAATTTGCTCATTGGAAATGGTTTCATTGTAGTCTAATTCGCCAGATGCAAAGGCACTCATAGCAACGTTTTGTTCTTCAATAAAGTAGAAGTCAATTCCGTCTACCTTAACACTGTCTTTGTTCCAGTACTCATCATTCTTCACAACACGAATCACGTCATTGAGTTTCCAAACATCGAGTTTGAAAGGTCCATTGGACACGTAGGTATCAGCATTGAGTGACCACTGATCAGGATCCTTCTCAATCATGTCTTTACGTACAGGGAACAGTGTTGGGAATGCAGTCAACTCTAAGAAGAAAGGAGTTGGAGCAACAAGTTTAACTTCTAATGTATGCTCATCTACTGCTTTAATGCCTAGGTCTTCAAGCTTAACGCTCTCGTCACCCTCGTTGATCTTTTGTGCATTTTCAACATAGTAGAGTTGATAAGCATACTCGGAAGCTGTAGCTGGATCAACTGCTCTTTGCCATGAATAAACAAAATCCTCAGCAACAACAGGTTGTCCATCACTCCATTTGCCATCTTCGCGGAGTTTAAATGTATAGGTCATGCCATCTTCAGACACATCCCAGGATTCTGCAGCACCTGGAATAATGTTTCCTTCTACGTCATAGGAAGAAAGACCTTGAAGCATGTTAACCAGTACGATAGCTCCGTCTACTGCTGTGTTTAGATGGGGGTCGATGGTTTTTGTACTAGCACCAAGATTGTGTCGAATAAAGTTACCTTCCGCATTTGTGTCAGGTGTTTCTGCCGGTTCTTCAGGTGTTGCATCACCTTCTGCTGGTGACTCTTCTGGTGTTTCTGCAGGCGGTGCTTCGGCGGGAGCTTCCTCCCCTCCACAACCCGCAAATAAACCAAGTACGAGTAAGAGGACCAGCAACAGACTTAGTGTACGTTTCATTTACTCCTCCTTTTAATCATATAGATGACATGCACACCAGTGCCCTGGTTGAACTTCCTTGAACTCAGGATCTTCAACGGTACAAATGTCCATGGCATATTGACAACGTGTTCTAAAGCGACAACCAGAAGGTGGGTTCAAGGGACTCGGAACATCACCTTCAAGCATAATCCTCTTCATGGTCCGGCTGGTTTTAGGATCCGGTACAGGAATTGAGGATAGTAATGCCTTAGTGTAGGGATGCTGAGGATGCAGATAAATTTCATCACTCTCTGCAAGTTCAACAAATTTCCCCAGATACATGACGCCGGTTCGATCAGAGATATGACGCACCATGGAAAGGTCATGGGCAATAAAGAGATAAGTAAGGCCATAACTTTCCTGTAAATCCTCTAACATATTCACTACCTGGGCTTGAATACTGACATCAAGCGCACTAATGGGTTCATCACAAACAATAAATTCTGGCTCTACAGCCAAGGAACGAGCAATGCCGATTCGTTGACGCTGTCCTCCACTAAACTCATGTGGATAGCGAGAGGCATGGTCTGGGTTTAAACCAACCTCATCCAGCAGCTGATGTACTTTCTCCTCCCGCATAGCAGGCGTTCCAATCTCATGAATGTCCAAAGCCTCCTTCACGATGTCCCCAACGGTCAAACGAGGATTTAGTGAAGCATAGGGGTCTTGAAAGATCATTTGCATCCTTTTACGATAGGGCATGAGCTGTGAAGTGCTCAGGTTTGTGATATCTTCGCCATCCAGAATAATTTTTCCTGATGTTGGTTCATAGAGACGAATCACGGTTCTTCCAACAGTGGTCTTACCGCAGCCACTCTCGCCAACTAGGCCTAGTGTTTCTCCTCGATGAATCGTAAAGCTTACATCATCCACCGCTTTTACATAATCCACTGACTTTTTAATAAAGCCTTTTCGGATCGGAAAGTACTTCACAAGATTTTCAATGCGTACCAATACATCATTGTTCTTCATAGACTAGTTCCTCTCTTGCTACCGAGCCATTAATTTCTTCCACTACTGGCGCCTCTTTATGAAGCAACCAACATCGACTACGATGACTCTCACTAAAACGTGCAAAAGGTGGCATTTCATCCTTACATATTTTCATGGAATAGTTACAACGCGGAGCAAAAGGACATCCAGCAGGTGGTTTCAGTAAGTCTGGTGGTGTACCAGGAATGGGCACCAGCCTTTCCTTTTCTTCCTTTGTCGTATGCTTGGGAATACTCTTTAAGAGTCCCAAAGTATAGGGATGGCGTGGCTCATAGAAGATTTCATCCGTGGTTCCTTCTTCCATAACCATACCACCATACATCACCACAATCCTTGAACATACATCCACAACCACACCTAGGTCGTGGGTAATCAAGATGATGGAGGTATTCATTTTGTCTTTTAACTCTTTGAGTAGCTCCAAAATCTGAGCTTGGATGGTTACATCAAGAGCTGTGGTGGGCTCATCTGCAATAAGAAGATCAGGTTCACAGGAAAGACTCATAGCAATCATGGCCCTTTGGCGCATCCCTCCACTAAATTCGTGGGGGTACTGATTGAGACGATCTTCTGGACTGGGGATACCGACAAGATCCAGCATCCTCACAGCTAATTTTTTTGCATCAGCCTTGCTCATTTTCCTGTGCTTGAGAATGGCTTCTTCAATCTGATTTCCTATGGTATAGACCGGATTTAAGCTTGTCATGGGATCTTGAAAGATCATGGCAATCTCATTGCCTCGAACGCCCTGCATACGGCGTTCACTAAAGGTGGTTAGGTCTTTTCCTTTAAAGTAGATCTCCCCCTTCACCACTTTACCTGTATCCACAAGTAGATCCATAATCGAGAGACTCGTAACACTTTTACCTGAACCAGATTCACCTACAATGCCCAGCGCTTCACCCTTGTCCACATGAAAACTCACTCCACGTAGAGCCTTGACTTCACCAACATGAGTAAAGAAGGATGTCCATAAGTTGTTTACTTCTAGGATTCTTTCTTCCATGATTATCTCCTCATCTTGGGATCAAGAGCATCTCGGAGACCATCTCCAAGAAAGTTAAAGGCCAGCATCATGATACACAAGACTCCAGCAGGTGCAAGGAGCATATGGGGGTGAATCTGATAGCCACCCAGTGCGTCATAACATAAGGTACCAAGAGAAGCTAATGGTGGAGCCAGTCCAATTCCAATAAAGGCCAGGAAGGACTCTGTAAAGATAGCTGATGGAATGCTCATGGTGAGATTGATGACGATAGGGCCCAGTGCATTAGGGATTAAGTGTTTCATCAGAATTCTTTTATCCGATGCCCCAAGAGTCCTAGCTGCCAGAACATATTC
>CAMFGQ010000119.1 GCA_945950065.1 uncultured Clostridia bacterium | reverse complement strand
CTGTCTTCTTCTGTCAGTTCTCTCAAAATACGATAGGGGTTCCCGATGACCACGGAATTTGAAGGAATTACTGATCCTTTAGGAATGTATGTACTCTCACCTGTTATACAGAAGTCTCCCATGACCACACCTTCTTCGAAGATGGTTCCATTCCCAATTTCACAACAATTACCAATGGTGGCACCAATGATTTGGCATCGATGTCCAAAGACCGTCTTTTGACCGATACGCACAGGAAACTCTTTTGTTCCTTTGACATAGGAGTTTTCCAGAATATAGGAGTTATTGGAGAGAATCACTGCATCCTCTTCGCCATCCACTACTGTTCCATAGGATACAAGGGATCCTTTTCCAATCAATAGCTTTCCACGTATTTCTGCAGAGGGACGAATCATATATTTCATAGCATCCACCTTTCTTTCTTCTTTACTCTAAGTTTAGCACAAAAAAAGAGCTATCCGCAGATAGCCCTTGGTTTAACAATTATTCATCGTTATTCTCAATGGTAATCCCAAAGTCAACGACTTGGATAAAGGTTTGTCCCACATTGAGTTTTAGGGGTTTGCCATCTTTATCAAAGTATTCTGTAGGTGAGGATTTACTTTCTTTCTTCCAGGTGATGTCGACTCTTTCACCTCGGGTAAAGAGAACACCTTCTCCTTCACCTTCGTCATTGATGTAGACATGGCCTGTATCAGAACCATAATAGTCTGCATACTGGACAATAATGTTGGTTACTTCTAGTGGTTCTTGGTCATTTTCATCCACTTGAAGGGAACCATCTTTATAGCGGTGATAGAATCCATCTTCTTGCTGATACTCATAGGCTGTTGTATTGCCAGCTCGCAGATAAAGGGTAAAGTCATGGACTTTCTCTCCACCAGGTGCAGTGGGTTTCTCATAAAACGCAAAACCTTTGAATTCGTTTTCTTCGCTGTAACCAACTTGCTTACTATAACTACGGATTTCTTCCATGCCAGAATAAGCATTGTGAGGAGCTACTTTTCCTACACTATGATTTCGATAGATTGTAGGTGCTCCTACTGCCATACCATCGATGTTGTTGATTCCATAGGTAATCAGATCTTCATCTCCAGTATAGCTAGCACCATAGTGGACAAGAATACCATTATATTCCATGATTTTTGTGATGAAAGGTGATCGCGTTGAACGAACTGGGCCAATCACATCAGGATCCGTTACCTGATACAGAGCTAGATAGCGTGTGAAGTCTCCCTCTACACGAATCTCATACACAATCTCTGCTTCACGGATACCTGCCTGCCAACGAGCATTAGGATGATTATCCAGCATAACCCCAACCACTCTTTGTTTGGCCAGCTCTTCCGTTGTCTCAACACCACTAAGTAAGGATCTAGCTTTTACTTCTTTTTCTACTTTGGTTTCTTCTGCTTTTGTCTCTTCAACAACTGGTGCTTCTTGTTCTACTGTTTCTGGTTCTGTTGTCTCTTCGACAATAGGCTCCTCTTTTTTACATCCCGTAACAACAAGGACGAGTAAAAGAAGAGCAACGAGTACTTTGTATCTATTCTTCATAAATACCTCCATGGGTATTGTACACTAAATTCCCTATAAAGGAAAAGCTATTCTAAATACACAAAAAGTAAAGAAGTAAGCTTCACAGCAAAGTTTACATTATTCCCATAATCACCTTCCCCTCTATAATGAAAACTTCTAGGGGTAAATAAAGTGCAGACACAGATCAAGACGGGATGAAAAGGAGATGTACCAATGAATTTGATCTATGAAAAAGAAACCGACAAAAGCTTTGATGAAGTCATTGCCAGTGTTAAAGAAGAACTACAAAAACGTCAATTCGGTGTCCTATGGGAACTGAACATGAAAGACAAACTCTCAGAACACAGTCTTGAACTTGATGGAAAGGCAGTCATTTTGGAAGTCTGCAATCCCCAAAAGGCTCAAACAGTTCTCAATACACACATCAAGGTAGGCTTCTTCCTCCCTTGTAAAGTGGCTATTTTTGAACAAAAGGGCAAAACAACAGTAGGTACACTACTCCCCTCTGAGCTGATGAAGCAGATGAGTGGAGTTGATCTCTTAGATGTAGCCCAAGAGGTTGAACAAGTCCTCCGGGACGCAGTGGATGCTGCGGTATAAAGAAGCATTAAAGTCGCCCTAGGGCGACTTTTTCAGCTCTTATCATCTATCTTACCCTTCTCTATCTCCCCAAAATACTCCTTCTGGGCCTCAATCACGACTCCACTCAGCATAATAACACCAATGAGATTCGGGACAGCCATAAGTGCATTCAGTGTATCCGACACTCCCCAGAGCACATTGAGTTTTCCGGTAGCACCAATCAACAAAAACGGAATCCAGAGTACCCGATAAAAGGGAATCACTTTAGGTCCAAGTAGGTACTCCGCGCCTCTTTCTCCATAGTATGACCAACCGATTAATGTAGAAAAGGCGAAGAGTGTAATACTCAAAGACACAAGATAGCCACCACCCTTTAGACTGCTTTCAAAGGCTTGGGCAGTCAACACTGCACCACTGGTACCATAGGTCCACATACCTGAAGTGAGAATCACTAGAGCCGTCATGGTACAGATAACAAAGGAATCAACAAAGACCTCAAAAATACCCCAGAAGCCTTGTTTAACTGGACTATCTGTCTTAGCAGCACCATGGGCAATGGATCCTGATCCAAGTCCTGCTTCATTAGAAAACACACCTCTGGAAAGGCCATGTTGTAGAGAGAGACGAAGAGTCCCTCCCATAAATCCTCCCGTTGCAGCAGCAGGGGTAAAGGCAGCAGACAGGATGGTTTGTAAGGATGGAATGATCTGTTCTGCATTACTAATCAAGACCAGCACCGACCCCAAAATATACACAATAGCCATAAAGGGAACGACCTTTTCCGTGACTTTTACAATGGTCTTCAGTCCACCAATTAACACAATCCCCGTAATAACTGCTAGGACAACTCCCGTCATCAGCGGATCCAGCTCAAAGGTTTCTTTCATGGCCGAAGCAATGGAATGAGCTTGAACCATGTTGCCGATCCCAAAAGCAGCAAGGGCTGCAAAGGCTGCAAAGATTCCCGCAAGGAGTTTTGAGTTCATCCCATTTTTGAGATAGTACATTGGGCCACCAAGAAAACGACCATCCTCGGTTTTCTCTCGATAGAGAATAGATAGGACCACCTCGGCAAATTTAGTCGTCATGCCAAAAAAGGCAGAGACCCACATCCAAAAAATAGCCCCAGGCCCACCTAGTGCAATGGCCGTTGCCACACCGACAATATTCCCTGTACCAATGGTGGTAGCAAGAGCCGTGGTTACCGCCTGAAAAGGAGTAATCTCACCTTCGCCACTGCTTTTTTTATCGAACATGTTAAAGAGCGTATGCTTAAAGATATGCTCCAATTTTTTTACGGCAAAAAAGCCCGTCTGCAGACTCAGATAGATTCCCGTCCCCAAGAGGAGCACCACCATCACCGAACCCCAAATAAAAGTATTGGCAGATTTATCCATTGAAATCAGTAGGTCCATTTTTATCTCCACATTTCACTTATTCCATTCGAAAAAAAGAGGTCATCGCCTCTTTCTTCTTATAAAATAACTTGCCAAAAACAGAATGATGGCCAAAGAATATAGATAAGTGTAGCCAGCAAATTGTAGTTGAAACCCTCTATCCAAAACAAAAGCAATCAGAATGAGAAGCAATCCCATTCCAGCCATCCATCGATCCATTCGCTTCATGAATTCCTCCAAATCTATCATAAACGAAAGCTGCATTTCTGCCAAGAACTTCGTCTGTTTATTTCGCAAAAACCCTAGCTTATGATACACTAGAGCTATCAAAAAAAGGAGGAATCTCTATGTGGCTAACGATTAGTCTCGGCATTGTCGCCGGGCTGAGCTTGCTTCTATACGGGATCCAAATGATGGCTGCTGGCCTACAAAAAACTGCTGGCAACCGCCTTAGGCTCTTCGTTGAATTTCTAACCAAAAACCGTTTTATCGGTCTACTTGTAGGTATGGTGGTGACCATGATCATCCACTCCTCTTCTGCTACTTCTGTCATGGTGGTGGGTTTTGTAAACTCAGGAATCATGACCTTGCAACAAGCAGTTGGAGTCATCATGGGTGCAAACATCGGTACCACAGTCACTGGACAACTACTGAGTTTTGACATTGT
>CAMFGQ010000118.1 GCA_945950065.1 uncultured Clostridia bacterium | reverse complement strand
ATCTTTGAAGAAGGCTATGAAGCAATCTTTATTGGTTCTGGTGCAGGGCTTCCTAAATTCATGAACATTCCTGGTGAGAACTATAATGGTGTCTTTTCTGCCAATGAGTTCCTCACACGAACCAATCTGATGAAAGCTTTCGACGAAAGTTATGCTACACCTATTAAAGTAGGAGCAAAAACTGCAGTTATTGGTGGTGGAAATGTTGCCATGGACGCTGCTCGTACAGCGAAACGTCTTGGTTCAGATGTTACTGTTGTCTACAGACGTACTCAAGAAGAACTCCCTGCTCGTGTAGAGGAAGTTCATCACGCCATTGAAGAAGACATTCATTTTGAAATGCTTACTTCTCCAACAGAGATTCATGCAGATGAAAATGGATGGGTCAACGGTATGACCTGTATTCGCTATGAACTTGGCGAACCTGATGAGTCTGGCAGACGCCGACCCATTGCTATCCCTGGTTCAGAATTTGACTTAGAAGTCGATACAGTCATCATGGCACTTGGAACTTCTCCAAATCCATTGATTGCTGCGACAACCGAAGGTCTTGAAACCAATAAGTGGGAATGCATTGTTGCTGATGAACATGGCCAAACCAGTGTTGAAGGTGTTTTCGCAGGCGGAGACGCAGTAACAGGTGCTGCTACGGTTATCCTCGCTATGGGAGCAGGAAAAGATGCTGCCAGAGCCATGGATAAGTATATTATGGAAAAAGATACACTCTAGAAACTGAGATAGAATCAAAAGCAAGCGAGGCCCCACAAAGGCCTCGCTTTTAACGTCTTTACATCAAACTACTCAGTTTTCCCTGATCATTTTCCTTCGGATGCGACGGATGTTCAGAAGAAGGAGATAGGACATGGCTAGGTAAAACAAGAGGGCGATGGACACAAGATAATAAGGAGAAAGTCCCATAAGCCACGTAAAGAAGTTCGCGAGTTTGTCTTTACCTAAGAAAATCAGAAGAAAGGGAAGTCCTACCCAAAGGATAAGGATACTGTAGTTTTGGAAAGGAGTGTCTTTCGTGCCATAGCTCATGGCTTGCTGGAGAAGATCCGTGAAGAGTTGTAGAGCACACATGCTCAGAAGTAACATCCAAGGTAGGTTTAGATACAGTCTTGCATAGAGAAACAAGAGAATATTCATTGCCCAGCCCAAAATCAAAAGCCCCAGGCTTGTTCCGATCAGAAGGTCTCTTTCCTTTAAAGGAAGGCTCCATATCAAATCCATGTTTCTCGGTACCCCAACAGACTTCACAAGATGATTCCAGAAAAAACAGAGGAAAAAATAACTGACAATGGACTGTATCGGTTCTGCCTTTCGAAAAAGGACAGTGCTCAGTAGCAGCGCAACAACCAGATAGATACTAAAGGTGTATCTCTTCTGATAAAGTCGATCAAGGAGTACGGATCTCATGGTCGCCTCCAACGATAGAGAACTCCATTGAAAACGGTAAGAAAAAGTCCTAGGGCAAAACTAATTCCCAACAAAGTAGGTCCCCAAAGATGAATGTTTTGCAGCTCTTGCATCAGTAGGTTGTTGGCGGAAAGCAGTAATCCAAGGGAAAGCCCAGTAAGAGCACCGAGATAAGCGATGGAGATCATGGGTTTAAACTGCAAGGAGAGATTCGAAAGGCTAAAGATGCCAAAGCTAAGGCTGATTCCATAGAGCACATGGGAGAGGTCTAGTTGGATGTCAAGAAACAGCGATGCAAAGAAAGAGATGGCATAGCTGATTAAACATCCAATAATCCAAAGAAGAAAACGAAGTGCAAAATGCGAGAGATAAATTTCGCTTCTTCCAAAGGGCAAAGAGGGCAGTAGTCTTCTATAGGAATCAGTTTTACCGTCATTTAGAAAGACCAGCCAAAAGGAGCTCCCAAAGAGTACAGCAAGAGCTGGAAAGAAAAGTTGTGGAGCACCCTCGTTACCCGTAAAAAACTGAAATACAAGAACCAGTGGGTAGATGCCTACATAGGTGAGAAAGCTTTTGAGAAGAAAACGCTCCTTAAATAGAGCTAGTTCTACACTAAACATGTCTCCCCCTTGTTGCAAAGTACATAATGTCTTCAAGACTGGCAGGTTCTACACTACATGGTAGAGTTTCCAGATCGCTTCGTTCCCCTTCATAGACACCGATAGCATGGGTTTTCTTTTCTTCATAGCCGATGAGATCTACTTTCATAAGTAGACTTTTTTCTGCTCGAACAAGATGATATTTGTTACTTAATTCATCTACATCTTCACTAAAGAGAATGTTCCCCTTATGAAGAAAGGCAATTTTGTCTGCCACTAGCTCAAGATCTGTAGTGATATGTGTAGAGAAGAAAACCGAGCGATCCCCACCAGCCAAATAGTTGCGTAGTTCATTGAGAAATTCTCTTCGCACTACAGGATCAAGTCCTGCTGTTGGCTCATCTAGGAGAAGAAGCTCTGCATGGTGACTAAGGGCCACGATGAAGCTAAAGATCATTTTCTGTCCTTTACTAAGTTTAGCGATGGGCTTTTCGGAGAGACCGAAGAGCTTGACCAGATCACGATAATAGTTCCAGTCCCAGCGGGAATAGGCAAGACTAAGGATTTTTGCGACCTGAGAAGGTTTTAGATTCTCATAGTATGGATTTTCCTCAAAGACAAAGCCTATGCGATCCTTGATCGTGATTTCTTCCTTGACATGATCTTTCCCAAAAATTTTGACTTGGCCCTCTTCAGCCCGTACAAGATTGAGGAGAATCTTCATCAGGGTGGTTTTTCCTGCGCCGTTTTCTCCTATAAGCCCCATAATGTAACCTGGTTCGAGGTGTAGTGAAACGGGACCTAAATGAAAATTTTTATAGCTTTTTTCAACATTTTAAATTTCTAACATCTTCATTCCTCATAGAGAAGCTCAAGCAGTTCTTGCACTTCTTCTTTCGTAAAACCATTCCTCTTTGCCATATCCACGGCTTGAAGAAGAATGTCCTGTACTTCTTTGAGTTTAAACTCCCGTACGACCTGTAGATTTTGTCCCCGCACATAGGTTCCTTTACCTGGATGGGTAATGGTAAGGCCCTGCTCTTCTAGGAGATCGTATGCCTTTTTGATGGTAATCACGGATACACCAAGATCACTGGATAACATCCGTACAGAGGGAAGGATATCGCCCTCTTTTAATTCTCCTCGGAGCAGTGCCTCGCGCATTTGCTGGGCAATCTGAAGATAGACTGGGGTTTTACTCGTATTGGTAATGATAATTGTCACCTAAGGCCTCCAACTGTTATATAACTGTCTTGAATATATAACAGTTAAAACAGTATGTCAAGGGGGAGAAGGAAAAAAGAAAAAAGAATAGAATAAAAAAAGAGTTGTCGACAACCCATCGACAACTCCACCTCTTTATCAGACTCTATCCAAGCCTATCACCGACCTTTACTTCCTTATCAGGTATAATGAGCACCACACCCCCCTGGCTATAGGTTCCCAGAACCAGGACCTCAGAGACAAAGTTAGCGATTTGTCTTGGTGGAAAATTCACCACTGCAAGAACCAGTTTTCCCACCAGTTCCTCTGGTGTATACTGCTCCGTAATTTGGGCAGAAGATTTCTTGATGCCGATGACATCACCAAAATCCACTTGCAGCTGATAAGCGGGCTTTTTCGCTTTCTCAAAGTCCTTTGCCTCAAGAATTCTACCTACACGAATATCCAACTTCACAAAATCATCAAAGGTTACCACCACAAACTCCTTTCAAGAACCAAGTTTACTCGATTCCATGGCCGTGTTTTGCTTATGTAGATATACCATCTCCTCCATCAATTCTATTATACCTCTACCCTGGTTTTTTTCTCTTCTGATTGGCGGTATGATGCGAAATAGAGATAGACACCATAGAGGAATAAGACCGTTCCTTGAAGAAGAGCAACATAGAGGCTGAGTTTTCCTTGGTTAGGGACTGTAATGAGAGAAATAAAGTTATGTAAGGTATGCCACACAATGGGAATCACTAGACTCTTAGTGGCAAAGCTAATCTCTACCGCAACAACACCAAAGATAAAGGCAAAGATGACCTGAAGCATGGTATCCATGAAACTTGCACCAGCAAGTAGATTTAAGAAATGTCCCAAGGAAAAGAGCAAGGAGGATAGAAAAAGAGCTGAGAGCATGGACTTTCTGTTCAGGATGTCCCAGATCAGCCCCCTAAAATACAACTCTTCCGTAAAGCCAACCAAAAGCGTAAAGACCAAATAGAT
>CAMFGQ010000117.1 GCA_945950065.1 uncultured Clostridia bacterium | reverse complement strand
TTCATTGACAAATACCCCAAAAAAGTTTATTCTTTAACTAGACATATTACTTCTTTGATATTTATCGTCAGTAATTCGATCCATTTATTTAACAAAACAAAAAACGCGCCACTTTCTACATGTACTGCATACATAAGGAGATGACCATTATGAGCAGATTAGAAATGACAACAAAGGACAGTGTCCAACAGACTGTAGAAACCATGTACAAAGACTTAGAGCGTCGTATCATTGCTTCTCCACCGGGATTATGCCCCATCGATATTTCTGTTTCCTTTTTAAGAATGGCTCATACACAAACCTGTGGTAAATGTGTACCTTGTCGGGTCGGACTTGGTCAACTCATTCATCTGATGGAAGATGTGCTTGAAGGTAGAGCCAGTCTAGCAACCCTTGATTTAATTAACAAAACTGCACGTAGCATTTACTATACTGCTGACTGTGCCATCGGTTATGAAGCTGCACATATGGTCCTCAGTGGCATTGAAGGATTTAAGGAAGACTATCACGAGCACATCTTAAAGGATCAATGTAATTACGGACTTTATAAATCAGTACCCTGTGTAAACACTTGTCCAGCAGGAGTGGATGTTCCAGGATACATAGCCTTTATTGCTGAAGGCAAATATGATGATGCAGTTCGTCTCATTCGAAAAGACAATCCTATGCCACTTACTTGTGCCTATGTATGTGAGCATCCTTGTGAGACCCAGTGTAGACGCAAAATGATTGATAACTCCATCAACATCCGTGGACTGAAAAAATATGCAGTAGACCATGCTGGCTCTGTTCCCCTTCCTGAACCTGCTGCTTCTACAGGAAAAAGAGTTGCCATTGTTGGTGGGGGACCAAGTGGTCTCTCTGCTGCCTATTTCCTTCGACTCATGGGTCATGAAGTAGATATCTATGAGCAGAAAAACTATTTAGGCGGGATGCTACGCTATGGGATTCCTAATTATCGTTTGCCCCGAAGCTTACTTCAGGAAGAAATCGATATGATGTTATCCAATGGGGTTAAGGTTCATTATGGAAAAACCGTTGGGAAAGATCTCTCGGTCCTGAATCTGCGTGATAAGTATGATTCAGTGTATATTGCGATAGGAGCCAATACAGATAAAAAAATCAACATTGAAGGTGAAGATGCCCCTGGTGTCTACTCAGCTGTTGATATTCTTAGAGAGATTGGCGATGAAAACTATCCCGACATGCATGACAAAGTTGTTCTTGTCCTTGGTGGTGGTAATGTAGCCATTGATGTGGCACGCTCAGCCCTTCGTATGGGTGCGAAAGAATCCAACATCATCTACCGAAGAAGAAAAGATGATATGCCAGCCATGGATAAGGAAATTGAAGATGCCGTTGCCGAAGGATGCTCCATCTATGAACTAATGAATCCTCTACGCGTTGAAACAGATAAAGAGGGTAAGGTTGCTGCCCTTTGGGTGCAGCCTCAAATTATAGGTGAAGTTCGTGGAAATCGCCCAGGTCCAAGAGATGCAAAAGAATTACCCATTCGTCTAGCAGCAGACATCATTGTAATTGCCATCGGCCAGGACATTGAAACCTGGGACTTTGAAAAAGACGGCATTCCAGTTCGTAAAGGTGTCATTGATGCACTGAGCACAGCAGATGTCAAAGATATCCCTGGCGTCTTCGCAGGAGGAGACTGTATATCTGGACCTGCAACGGTGATTCAAGCCATCGCAGCTGGCAAAGTTGCCGCAGCCAATATCGATAATTATCTAGGATTTCACCATGAGATTGAAGCAGAGGTGGAGATTCCTGAACCTAATCTTTCTGACCGTGTTCCCTGTGGACGGGTGAATCTCACTGATCGCCTTAGTTCAGAGAGAATCAAAGACTTTGATCTGGTAGAAAACTCCATGAGCCTTGAGGAAGCCATGCAAGAATCAAGGAGATGTCTACGCTGCGATCACTTTGGCTTTGGTGTCTTTAAAGGAGGGAGGACGGAAAAATGGTAAAACTCACAATTGATCACAACACTCTCGAAGTTCCTAAAGGAACCACCATCCTCAATGCTGCTAAAGAATGCTATATTGATATTCCAAATCTCTGCTACTTAAAAGAAGTCAATGAAATTGGTGCCTGCCGTGTTTGCTCTGTTGAAATTGAAGGTAGAGAGCGACTGGTGACTGCATGCAACAATCTTGTGGAAGAAGGTATGGTGGTCCATACCAATAGCACCAAAGTGCGTGAAGCAAGACGCACCAATGTGGAGCTAATCCTCTCTCAACACGATAGCAACTGTGCTATCTGTGTGCGCAGCGGAAACTGTTCACTCCAGAGCATTTCCAATGACCTGGGGATTATCAACAATGCCTATGAAAAGACACTTCCCCATGCAAGGTGGACTGAAAGCTTCCCTCTTGTGAGAAATTATGAAAAATGCATCAAGTGCATGCGCTGTATTCAGGTGTGTGACAAAGTCCAAGATCTCCATATCTGGGACATTGCCAACACGGGTTCTAGAACCCATGTTGATGTATCCCTCAACAGAAGAATTGAAGAATCAGACTGTGCCATCTGTGGACAGTGTATTACTCATTGTCCTACTGGTGCCCTCAGAGAACGCGACGATACGGATCGTGTCTTTGATGCCCTAGCTAATCCAGAGATGATTACAGTTGTCCAGATTGCTCCTGCGATCCGTTCTGCTTGGGGTGAACACTTTGGACTGGAGAGAGAGTTTGCCACCGTACAACGCTTGGCAGCTGCGCTACGACGCATTGGTTTTGACTACATCTTTGATACGAACTTTAGTGCTGATCTGACCATTATGGAAGAAGGTAGTGAGTTTTTAGAGAGACTAAAGAACAAGGAAACAGGAAAATTCCCCATGTTCACCTCCTGTTGTCCGGGATGGATTCGCTTTATGAAAACCCAGTATCCAGACATGCTCGACCATCTTTCTACAGCAAAGTCTCCTCAGCAAATGTTTGGTGCTGTAACCAAAAGTTACTATGCACAACTTCTCAATGTTGACCCAGCAAAAATCTTCTCCGTTTCCATCATGCCTTGTATTGCCAAGAAATACGAAGCAGGGGTACCTGTGATGAATTCTGCTGGATCAGGACAAGATGTAGATGTGGTCCTTACCACAAGAGAAGTCGAACGACTGATTAAGGCAGAACGCATCGATGTTAAGCATCTTCCAGAAGAAGAACTAGACATGCCCCTTGGGGTCGGTACAGGTGCAGCCGTCATCTTCGGTGCAACAGGTGGCGTTATGGAGGCCGCCCTACGAAGTGCCTATTATCTGGTCACGGGCGAAAATCCTGATCCTGATGCTTTTCAAGATGTCAGGGGAAAAGAAGGATGGAAAGAGTCCACCTTTGATTTAGCTGGGTCAGAACTCAAGGTAGCGGTAGCCAGTGGTCTTGGCAACACAAGAAAACTTATGGATGCCATTCGAAGAGGCGAAGCAGACTATGATTTTGTGGAAATCATGGCATGCCCAGGTGGCTGTACAGGCGGAGGGGGCCAACCCATTTTTGAAGGCGAAGAAAGAGCAGAGGAAAGAGCTCAGGTACTTTACGGTCTAGATAAAGTAGACCATCTACGCTTCTCCCATGAGAATCCTTCTGTACTCAAATGCTATAAAGATTATTTTGGTAGTCCACTCTCTCATAAATCCCATGAACTTCTACACACAGATCACAGCAAGTGGGAACTCAATCCGATAAAAGGAAAAGAGAAATAAACCAATTCTTTAAACTTCAATGCTCAGTACCCTACTTCGTGAAGTAGGGTGCTTTTTAGTGGAAAAGCAAAACAGCATGAACGATTATGCTCCCATCACTAATGGTTCACTTGAACCTTGGCTTTTCTTTAAACTTTAAGAATAGCTTTGTCATCTTCCTATTATCGTATCTTCCGATCAGATGTTCTTCCTTCTTCTCATCCAATTGGATAAGCAAGCTCTTACAATGTTACGAAGAAAAGGAAAGAATCTTCTGAAAGGCGCATGGAAGGAAGATTCTTTTGATACAATAGGTAAAGGAGGTCTTATGAAAATTATCCATACCGCAGACTTACATTTGGGGAAAGTCCTCAATGAGCGTTCATTATTAGATTTACAAGAAGAAATGCTAAACCAACTCCTTGAAGCAGTGAAAGAACATGGTGCAGAAGTTCTTCTCATTGCTGGAGATATCTATGACAGAAGCCTGCCCTCAAAAGAGGCGGTTGATTTATTAAGCAGATTTCTCACTAC